>JAUMYK010000026.1 GCA_030528665.1 bacterium | reverse complement strand
AAATAATAGAGGTGCGTATCTTGAAAACTTTTTCCAAGTAATCAACTGGGATTTTATTGCAGGGCAACATGGATAGAAAAAAGCTGGATTATAAACTAAGAAATATGCACTGAATACGCTATCTTTTTTGATTTTTATTTTAGAGTAAACAGATATGAGTTTTGATTTACCAAGTATCATTGGTTTTGTGATTCCATGAAGTTTAGTAGTGAGTTTAGCTATAGCAAATTATATGCTTTTGGGCTGATCTGTTTCTGACCTTATACAAGGAGACTTTCTTAATCTTTCTATTTATATGTTATTAGCATATCTTATATGATTTTTCTTAAGAAAACCTTTCTCTTTTTTTCTTAAAGTACTGAATAAACAAACTCCATATACTTGGTTATGGAAATATCTTTTTGGGAAATCCTGTTCTGTTGATCCAAGAGATAAAATGTTTGGGAAAAGAATTTTAGTGGAGCATCAGGTATCCTTGTTTCTTAAAGATCGAAAAGACCATATCAACCATAATGAATATTTCTAGCGGTAAACTTAAGAAAATACAAGCTTTTACCTACAAATTCATTCTCAACTGTGAAAGACCTCTAAACACCAATTTGGCGTTCCTTGATAACGATGGAAATTTTAAGAATAAAAATTAGAAAATCAAGTCGAAATTATGAGAAAATGAAAGACTAATCTAAAAGCCGTCTTTCTTTTTCTTTTCTGCTGATTTTTTATTGCCTATTGCAACAATAAGCAGCTTTTTTCTAATACCTCATCCGAAATTTTTATATACCTCATTGTGGTCGAAATATTTGCATGCCCAAAAAGCTGCTGAACTACTTCGGCTTGCACGCCATTACTATACAGATCAGTACCAAATCTCCTCCTCAAACTATGTGAGGTAATTTGCTCAGTAAACCCTAACTTTTTTCTGTATTTAGAAAAAATCTGAGTAATCGCAGAAGCATTAAGGAGTTTATCTCTCTTAGAATTATTAGAGAAACTTGTGCAAATATAATCCGATGCTGAACCCCAAAAGTCGCCTAATAGTTTCCTTTTCTCCGCCTTATATCCTAAAATTTCATCAGCGATCTCTTTTTTTATCCGAATTTTCCTGATTTTGTTTCTCTTCTGTCTAATCTCCAGTGCTCATCCATTCTTTGGAATATCCGAAAATTTAACCATCAAAATCTCATGGGCTCTCAATCCACAATAGTAACCCAACAACATGATGATCCTATTTCTGATCCTGATCAGTGGTCTAGGTTCCATACTCGGAGCCTGCATTAAGCTGTGCAACTCCTCATCTGTCATTGTATGGACCATAGGAGGTATGGTAGAGGTTTGCTCAATATGTACATAATTGAGATCAGACCAGTGCTGGATATTGAGGTATTTGAAAAAACTCCTGATTGCTGCGATATGCAGAAAGATAGTATTAGGACTGAGTGGCTTGTTTTTCCTTATATAAGAGTCAGATTTTTCCGATTTTTTGTGTAAAATGTAGCTGTGAATATCATCAATAGTTAGCGATGATACCTGAACTTCAAAGCTATTTCTCTGATATTTTACGAAGACATGAAATTGTTTGATGAATGATGAATAGGTTGCAATGGTTTTTGGAGAGCTGTTTTTATAATCTTTGAGATAATTTACATACTTTTCAAAAGCTTCCGAAAATGTAATATTTGCAGTCATAATTTTTTGCATAAACAAAATAAAGAATATACTTAGTCTATGCATTCTCTATATTGACATTTTAAATTATAGTGATTTTATATAGTAAATTCAACAGAGAATGCAAAAATCAGAAAAATCTTGCAATTGGCTAGATGATAGCTATAATTTTGACGTCAACATAAAGTTATTAGGCATAGACTCTCTTTTAGTTGAGAGAGCCGTTGCAATTATGAAAAAAACTTTACCAAAAAAGATAGGAAGGAAGAAGAGGGTAAGACTGAACAGTGGTCAAACCGAGACTTCCATTTTTTCGTATATCCGAGAAAAAAATAAGGGTAAATCCGAGCTAACAGGAAGGTTTTGTGAAAAAGAGAATCTAAGAAGCTGGCAATTTGCTCATATTCTTTGCAAAAAGAATTATCCTAAACTCAGATTAAATCCAGAGAACATTATTTTTGTAGATAATAAAGCCCAACACGATTGGGTAGATAAGCAGACCAATGGCAGAAAAGCTGAATTTGAGGAAATGGTCGCTTTATGATATGCTAAGACTCACCTAAAAATACTCCGAGATGCTGAGCAATCTTTATCTGCTAACCAAAAAATCTAATGAACATCACTATCAGAGGAAGAATACCGAGCAAAAAGAACGCCCACTTTGCCAAATATGTAAGGGGAAAAATCTGTGTTTTCCCTAATACTAAATATCAGCAGCGAGAAAATAATCAGATCAAGTGGTTAATGGCTGATAGTATCAGACCTCTCAAGCTAAATAAACCACTGAAGGTGGTGTATAAATTTCGATTTCCTGACAACAGGAAAACTGATCTCTCTAACAAACTGGAGAGTATCAACGACCTCCTCGTAAGGTACGGAGTATTTGAGGATGATAATCATCAGATATTGACCTGTATTGAAGCAATTGCGATGGGAGTCGATAAAGAGAATCCAAGATGCGAGATTGAGCTTTATGAGATAACCAAAAGATAAGATGGAGATAAAGAATAATGTCATTGGAGGCTCTTTCGTACAAAGAACGAGCCTCAAAAATTTTCAAGGAGACCTTAAAAAAGAACGCCCTGATCTTATTGAAAAACTCAAGCATTCCATCCTTACAGATGGATTTGATGCTCCAATATATACTTGGTATGGACATGATGATTTGATTTTAGATGGACACCAAAGAAAAAAAGCTCTCGATCTGCTTGCAAGTGAGGGATATTTTTTGCCTGGAGATAATGTGCCTTGTATTCAAATCAAAGCGAATACCGAATCTGAGGCAAGAAAAAAGGTGGTGGAGTATAATGCTAGATATTCCGAGATGGATGCGGAAGCCTTTAAGCTATGGATTGAGGGGCTTGATGTAGAACTTCTCCCTCTTGAAGAGTTTGGGATTATGCCATTGCAGGTGGATCTACAAACACAAGAAAAAAATCCAAGCCTGACTGAAAAATTTTGAATTCCTCCTTTTTCTATCCGAGATACCAGACAGGGGTATCGACAGCAGAGAAAAAGAGAGCGGCTAAGTCTTTGAATAAAGAGTGAAATTGGAAGAAGTGCAACCATTTCCACAGGTTCCTTATCAGGTACTGTTCCTAACTTTTATTCCTACAAAGCCAAAGAAGAGCAGAAACAAGGCAGAAAACTAAGCATCAAAGAGTTTGAGCAAAACTATCTCAAAAATTACTTTGATGCAAACAAAAGTCAACTTGCCTTCACTGAGGAATGAGGACTCTTATCAGTCTTTGATCCTGTTGTTTGTGAAATCTGCTATACGTGGTTCTGTCCTGCATGAGGTACAATCCTAGACCCTTTTGCTGGTGGCAGTGTAAGAGGAATTGTAGCCAGTAAACTTGATTACCAGTACTATGGTGTAGACCTTAGAGCGGAACAGATTGAAGCCAATCAAACAAACGCTCAGGAATTAATAAGCCAATGAATCCTCACTAGTCAGCCCCAGCGAAGTTGTGGAAATTCAAAGACCGCGCTCCCACAGATTGAAGCAGATTTCATTTTTTCTTGCCCTCCTTATGTTGATCTAGAGGTATACTCAGATGATCCCCAAGACCTCAGTACTATGGATTATAAAGATTTTCTGATTGATTATACTGAAATCATCAAGCAAGCGCTCCTCAGACTCAAGCCAAATAGATTTGCTTGCTTTGTTGTTTGAGAGGTAAGAGATAAAAAAACCTGAATCTATCATAGCTTCGTAGAGGATACCAAGAGAGCCTTTATTGAACATGGAGCAGGTTTTTACAACGATATTGTTCTTGTTAACACTGCAGGGAGCGTACCCCTCAGAGCAGGAGGACAGTTCTCCAGCTCAAGAAAGGTAGGAAAAGTACATCAGAATATCCTTGTTTTCTATAAAGGAGACCCAAAGGTAATCAAAAATGAGTTCTGATCAATAGAAATAAGTGAAATAAGCCCAGAAACCCTTGCTTAATTAAGATGAAGTACTAAGCTTAACCCAGCTTTATACCTTATCTTTTGAGCAATGAAAAAGAAAGAAATTAAAACCCTCACTAAAGGGTTAAGTAAATCATTCAGAAAGCATTTTCTCCACAAACAACTTGAGTTCCAAAAAAAGCTTTCTGAAAGTGAAAAAATATATGTTGAGGGATTGGGCTTTGTATCTTTATTTTCTCATCACAATAGATGACTAAAGAAAAAACAAAGCGATGAAAAAAGTCAGTTAATAAGCACTCAAACGCTCCAAATATAAAAAATAAGAGCGTCAAAAATACAAAAAAAACTGACTCAAAAAAACAGAAGATAAGCTACAATCGAGAAGCTTTAAGACTGGAGTTTCTTGTTTCTCCTATTAACGATCTTTCAGAGCGATGGAGGCACAAATGGGGTACCAACGAGGCACCTCAAAACGGCAACTTCAAAAAGCACACAAAGGGCTGGGTAGAAGAAAAAAAACAACTCAGAGAAGAGGTAGTTAAAGAGGCGATGGAAGAGCTAAAAAAAGAGATGGTAGAGGCTTATAAACCGACCACACAAGAGCTTTCAGAAGCTCATCAAGCATTATTCACGCTCATTAGAGCAAAGATTAGACTGATGCAGTGAGGAGATATTCCTTGAGCAAAAATTACAGATGTTGATGTCCGTGATCTCAAGGCTCTATGGGAGATGGTAAAAATAGAAAAGTGAGAGCCTACGAGATACATCCAACAGGATACGACAGCAACAATCACTCAGGAGGAGGTTACTCCAGAGGAACTGCAAAAAATCCAGTCACTTTTATCTTCTGATCAACATGAAAAATGAAGTTCGACTACAAAAAGTTTATAAAACATCTCCTGAAATACTCTAGAAGAAGAGAGGCTGGATTTATTCACAAATTTTATGTGGAAAAAAAATGTAAAAGAGAGATCATTGAGGAGATGTTCATCAATTCTGCATGATATTACTACAATCTCAAAAAAAGATGCAAAGATCTCATTGCATCGAATTTTGAAAATAAGAAATTTCTAATTAAAGACTAGTATCTTGATCTTGACATTTACAATTCATTTTTTCCAAGAGATGCGGTTTTTGAGTAGTACTAGGTATTGACTAGCAGAAATCACTCTCTTGCATCCATTTTTCCCGAGAAAAACGGACAAAAATCCTGATTTTTAGCCTCTTGACAATATAAAAAAATGTGATTAGTGAAAATTATGAGTAAAAAGAGTACGAGAATTGAGCTTTGCAGGCAGTCTTTTAAGCATTTTGTGGTGTATTACTTTGTAGACTCGCTGAGGTATCCGAGACTTGCTAGCTATCATCACGACCGATTCAATGCCGTAGAACAAGGGAAAAACATCTATTGCGAGGGACATCGTGAGAGTGCAAAGACAACCCTACTCTGAATAGCCTATGAGACACGATTGATCTGCTATAATAAGGCTCGCTTCATCTGTAATCTCTGCTACGATGCCCAAAAAGCAAAGGGACTCAACTTTATGCTCGCCAATGTACTAGGCAACAATAAGAGAATTATTGAGGACTTTGGTAGACTTTACGCAAGGAAGCAAAAGACTATTAAAGATGAGGATTTTATGCTCAAGTCAGGTATTGGAGAATTTATCACAACAAACGGAATCAAAGTAAAGGCTTTCGGTATGGGGCAAGCGCTGAGAGGAGAAATCCATTATCATCACGAATATGGAATCGTTAGACCAGATTTTTTACTTTTTGATGATCTTGATAATATCAAGAACACGAAAAACAAAACACTGATTGCCGATGACTTTGCATTTCTTCAGCAGGAAGTTTTCGGAGGGCTTGATGCTCAAAGTAGGATTGTTTGCCTCTGAAATGTCGTAAGACAGGATGGGAGGAATGTCAGAATCAGAAACGAATATCAGAACAATCCAAAATGGATTTGCTTTAGCAATTTCATCTACTGAAAAGCTTGAAAAGAAAGTGGAACTCCCCTACGGTCTAGGTATGTGAACACCGACCAAGAAGCAATGAAGATCAACGCCAACATCCCTGATAAAGACGCTCAGGTAGTAAGTCTCCAGACTAAAAAAGCCCAAGAGTGATCGGGATATTTGCAAAACTGGATCGGCATCCCTATGACGATTGGGCAAACCGTTATTGAGCTCAAGCGATGTAAAAAGGTAGATAAAGCTGATCTCCCAAAGCAGTTTGACTATATCCAAATCTGAGGCGATCCAGCATTCAGTACCAAGACCAGTGCAGATAGCTTTGGGATCGTGGTCACAGGGCATCTGATCAGCGGAGAGACCCATTACAAATATGTCCTCGAAGCAATCAAGCTTGAAGGAGAAGAGAAACTGCAAGAAAATGTAGAAACAATCTTTGAACAACTCTACCATAAATACGGAGCCTCGATGATCAAAGTAGAGAGTAATAATGGTTGAGCGATCTTTGCGAGAGCGCTCCAAAAAAGACATCTTGCGGTAGAAGTTGTGAGTGCTACAAAAGACAAACTTACGAGACTCAAGGAATATGAGGGGGACTTTATGCGTGAGTATATCTACTTCCTCACTGGAAAAACTGAAGAACTGATCAATCAGCTTATCAATTTTACAGGCGAAGATGGCGGAGAAGATGACCTCGTAGATGCAATGGTATGGAGTTTTGATTGATTTTCTATGGGTGGCTTTGTTTTATAAAAAGAAGGAAATGCTAGTTTTTGTCTATCAAAACTGCATTTTTTTACATCACTTCAAAAATAAAAACAAAAATCCGCAACCTACCTATCAAAAAAGCCCCAAAATCTATCAATATGTATGTAGTGAGAAACTAGTCTTGACCTAGTATTTCTCATCATTACAATAGGGGTTAATAATTTAGTTTGATCTTTGAAAATGATGGCAAAAAAAAGGAAGCCCAAACAGACAATAAAGAGAGCGGAGAATAGCTTTGGAGGGGGGCTTTCTAATTTGCTCCTTTTTTCAGGGACGCCTAGTATTGAGAATCTTATCAATGCACAGGACTACGGGAGAGATACCGCATATGTGGTCACCTACGCACTGGTCAATAAAAATGTGGTTGTGAGTAGATTTGTTCAGTTTGTTGCTGATGCGATGACGGGGATTACCCTCATGGACAAAAATGGGGATGAAATATTGACGGGGATCTGACCTATTATACTAGATGAGATTAAAACCATTTTCGGAGATGAGGGAGAGATGACAGAGCGAATGTATAACACGATCAGAAACTTTGTAGCCTGTGGGATGAGTATCAATGCACCGAGTATTGTCTCAGACAAGGGGTACGCACTTAAAATCATTCCGCTAGACAACAGAAAAGTTAGACTAGAGCAGAATAAAGAAGGAGTTTTTGAGCTGGAATACAGGCAGAAAAAAATCCCTGAGTACTCCAAGACACTCAAAAAGCCTAGCCTGAATCGTGAGGGCTATGGGGATTGTCTCTTTAGTGGAGCTATTGATGATGCACTCGTAGATAGATATACCAAGCTGACCGCACAGAAAAAATATGAGAACAACGCCAATCCTGACATCGTTTATATGATCGAGTGAGGCAAGGTCATCTCTGAGGAGCAGAAAAAAAAGATTGAAAGAAGCTTTAAAGAGAAGTATGGAGGTCTGGAAAATCAAGGGAAACCACTTATTTCTGATCTAATCCGTGATGTAAAAGTGATTGATAGTATGGAAGCAGTTATCAAGAGTATCGACATCAGGCTCCATTCCAACAAAAATATCGGAATGATGCTTGGTGTGGATTTGAGAGGTTTGTGATGGTTGAGAGAAGGAGGGAGTGAAGCAGAATTGCATGCAGTCAGAAACGCTGTCAATGCTGAGTTTAGCAAGTGGGCAGACCTCCTCTGAAAAACACTGACAAGAGCCTATGAAAAATTGGTTGCTCCTCTGAACGGAGCAAACATCAAGATATTGCCAAGCTACCTGAAAGACAACCAAGCACTCATCAGAATAGCATTGGAAGCCTACGATAGGGAGATCGTAGACAAGACTTATGTCCAAAATTTACTTTATAACGAGATCGGATAAGATGAAAAAATCAGAATTAAAAGCTCTTTTGAGGAATATGATCCTCAAACAAAGAGTAGAAGAGAACAGTTTAGAGTTCTATAAATCTATGACGAAAAAAGAGCTCAAAGCCTTTGTAAATCAGCATGGAGGATTTACCAAAGGAAAGGTTCAGACTTTAAGCTTTTCTCCTACGGAAGAAGAAAAAAATCTGATTCCTGAGGGAGCATTCAGCTTTGAGGCTGTCCTATCAGATGAAAGTATCAATATGAACGGCTACAGAATCCTCCTCTCTGCGTGGCAAGAGGGGTTTGCTAGGTACTTCTCAGACTATGAGGGGCTTGTCTATCTCCAGCACGATATGGATCAGCCGATAGGAAAGACACTTGATATAGCGGTAGATGAAGAGCAAGAGGTATTGTATGCGAGAGGATTTGCCTACGATGACCTGACTGACAAAAGAATATCAAGAGGCTTAGTAAGAGATGTAAGCACTGGGCATATTCCTTTGGAGATCAAATATATCAATAAAGATACCAACGAAGAAAAAACGCCTGACGAGTTCTTTGAGCTGATGCGAGATATGGTAGATAGAATGTTTGATGAAGGGAAAAAGTGGTCAGAAATCAGAGAAGCTATCGTAGCTTTGCAAGAACTTTGGGTACAGACACACACTAAAGTGCAGATCATTGAGTACTCTTTTGTCTCAGTTGGAGCAAACAAGAACGCAGAAGTAAAGAGGATCAATGCTCTAGAGAAGTTAGACAACGAAATCCCTGAAGATATGGAGATTGAGAATGAGGAGAATGAACAGTGAGAACAAGAAAAGACTGATTGAAAAACAAACGATCCTGAAACTAGCGAAAACAATCTGGAAAATGAGGGTGGGACTCCTGAAGCTAGCGAAGATATACCTCCTACTGATTCTGAAAATGATGAGGGGGAGCAAAATGCTTTATCTGCTGAGATTGAAGAACTCAAAGCTGACAATGAGAAATTGAAAGCTGAGAACGAGCTATTGAAGCAAGATAAGGAAAACCTCTCCAAACAGGTTGAAGAGCTTGAAGCAAAGCAAAAGCACTACGACTCAAGGAGGGTATTGATTGCAAGCAAACCACAAGTTAACCGTGAAACACTTGCAAAAACTGGTGAGCAAGTAAAAGCCAGTATAAAAAAACTGCTCTAATTTTATATTCTACATTGAGAAAAGATGAACTTTGTAAATTATTTCAACTCACTTAAAACTAAAAAACAGAAAGACCTTAGCACAAGAGAGCTTTCACTTTTAATTAGAGAACATTACCTCAACAAAATGCTTACTACTGAAGATGGATCAGTAGATACTGAAGCAGTAATGAACCAGCTAGAAACTGAATATAAGCAAGCGGTAGAACTCAACTCCGTAGCGAATATCTCAACCAAAGCAGGAGGATGAAAAGAACTTGTGCCTGAAAGTGTATTAAGTTCTGACTTGATTGATTTGGGGGATATTAGTCCAAGCTTGGCATTCTTGAGAGCTTTGATAGGGAAACATACCTTGACCGCAAAAATCCAAGAAGTGCCAGTGGTTGGAAGACCAGGGAAAGCGGTAGTATTACCTGAAATCAAAGGGACAGATGCTATCAATAAAGCTAAAAACGGTATCCAAAATCTAAATTCTTCAAGAATTAAAATTGAAACCAAAAAGCTTTATAACTCTGCAATCTTGTCTGTAGAACTTCAGAAGTATTCTGTAGTAGAACTTGATGCTTTGCTAGCTGGGAATATCAGAACAGGGATGCTTTTGTCTATGGCTGATGGAATTATTAACGGAGACGCTCAAACAGGGACAACGAATATCAATTACAATGGTGCTGATATTTCTACGATTGATAACCATGATGCTCAAGTAAGATTCAACTTTGATAATGGATTGAGAAAAGTTGCTTTGGCAGGTGGAAAGAAATCAAGTATTGATATTGGAACGCTTGAAGGAGCAAACGATATCTTTAAGTTGCAAGCGTTGGTAACATCAACGGCTGATCCTGCAAAAAAGATTATCTTGATGGATCAAGCTACTTACTACGCTTTGCTTGAGAAAGAAGATTTCAAAGACGCTTCAAGAAATGGTAAAAACTCAACTATCTATACAGGAGCATTGACGAATATTGCAGGTTCTGATGTATTCATAACTGATTTACTTGCAAAAGCGAGTTCTGATGGAAAGGTTTCAAGTACTGAGGGCAATAATACAACTGGAACTATTCTTGTCTTTGATGTGACTGCAATCCAGCACGGAGACTTTGATGAATTGAAGTTTAATGCGGAAGACGATTTTGCGCTCGGAACAATCCTTGAAACGTATGGATTCTGGGGATTTACTAATATGCAAGGTGTGCAAGGATTAAACTTTGTAGCTATTGGTTATAATGTAACTCACGCTTAGTTTTATTCTCTAATTACCTACGGAATGCTTAAAAAGTATGAATATGTAGGTCAGCATCACACTATGGTTGCTCTTGAAAAGGGGCAACCTAAGGTGAGGGTTGAACCTGAGGAGGTGGTAGAAACTGAACTCCAACTCCCAAAATCGCTCTTTAAGCTTGTAGATCAGGAAGCAGAAGCCAAGAAACAGGCTGAAGCCGAGGAACAAGCAAAAAAAGAAGCAGAAGCTAAAGCCAAAGCAGAAGCCAAGAAACAGGCTGAAGCCGAGGCGAAAAAGAAGAAATAGTTTATTTTTCTCCTCTGAAATAATGTTTATTGAACCGAGCCAACTTAGTATTCAAACAGATGAAGCAACAAAGAACCAACTGATTAGCGAAATTGAGGGGGTATTTTGTGCTTTGCTTCCACTCAAAGAGGAAGTAAGGACAATCAGCTTTTACGCTGATGAAGTCTATATCGTGAACGGTTGGCTTAAGGTCAATACTCAGCTTCTGAATATTTCAGAAGTAAGGCAGTGAGAGAAAAATATCCCATTCAAGGCAGTTGGGAAAAGTTGCCAAGAACTCTTCTTTAAGGGCAACCCTACTTTTGATCCGCTCCTAGAACTAGAGGTAAAAAGCTGATTTACTGCAGAAAGTTTACCTTGAGATATTAAGGAGGCAATGATGGAGATGATAGAAGATAGATTCTCATTGCTGCAACAATGAAATCTGACTGAAAAATCCATCAAAATGGGACCTAGAGAAGTGGAATATGCAACCGATTTTGAGTTCAAAAAGATTGCTTTCAAGTCTGAAGCATTGAAGCAAAAAGTATGGGAGATTTTAGCTCGTTATAGTTGGTAGGAATGTTTTTTGATAAGCAATGCACCATTTGGAAGAGAAGCTTCCAGATTGTGAAAGGGAGAGAAAAAGAAGTCAAAAATCAGATTTATTCTGAGATTAAATGCGACTTTTATTCTACCGTTTATCAAAAATCAGCTTATCGCCCTACTGATGATGGGAGGGAAACGAGCAAAGAACTCTTAGAGGTAGTGCTTCCTTGAAAATACGACAAGGTCAAGAAGTGAATGCTGATTGAACTGTTTGATCTTGGGAGCTACGGAATCTTCCTCATTGATACGGTGCAAATCCACCGCTTACCGAGCGGAAAGATTGATAATCTGACTTTATCCGTGCATCTTATAGAGAATGTTTAACCTTGAAAAAATAATCCCAGCAGTGCTGAAGAAAAAGGCACTGGAAGTCAAAGCTGAGGTAGACAAGCTTACGCCTGAAGATACTTTGGAACTTTTACAAAACAACAAAGTATCTGAAGTAGAAAAGGATGGGAATACTTACTCAGTCAAGGTCTATAACGATACTCCCTATGCAATCCACGTAGAATACGGAGCGAAAGATGGTCGTAAATTCGGCTATCATAAGCCGAAAGGCAAGCTCTTTTATGTAGGGAATGGTGCGAGGATGTTCGGAAGAACAAAAGAAAAAGTTAGAGACAAAATCGCAAAAGAAATCAAATCTGAAATTTTATCAAGAATGAAGTAAAAATGCTGAATTTAGTTGCTTTTGTAGAGGTATTAAAAAAGAACGAAAAGCTCAAAGCAATTTTGGGTGATCGTATTTTCCTAGAAATGCCGAAAATGGAGCAAAAAGGGATCAGCATTTTACTCTCTTTGACAGCGGAAACCGTAGAAACAATCAGAACAAAAAGAAGTTTGTTAGATATTAGAGTGATTGGACATGATGCAAATGTATCGCTACAAGAACTGTATGAAGTGGTAGAGCTTCTCAATCAATCTCTAGTGTATGACTTTGAGTATGAGAAGTTTGGTTGTGTGAAGATCGTGGAAGAAGGCATCTCTCCTCCTTTGACAGATGAAAAGGGAAGATTTGATCTCGTGAAAAGTTATTTATGTTATCATAGCATCTAAATGACGACAAAAAAGCAGGTAAAAAAGCCTGAGACAATGCCTAAGAGCAAAGAGATCATTGTACTCAAAAATGATACCTTGGTCTGAAAACAGCTCCTCAAGGCAGGGACGCAGCTAGAAGCGACTGCGGAAAACAAAAAGCTTCTCAAGCCATTTGGCTATTTTATCACTAAAAATTTAAAAAATGTCTAACGAAAGCTTAAAAAATGTATTGCTGAGTGCAGCAAAAGTATTTGTAGCTCCTAGAGGAGAAGTAGCAGAACTCAAAAAAGATTTGAGCAATGCAAAAGATATTATCACTGCGTGTGATGCTCTCATTACCAGCGGAACAGCCAAAAGAATTGGATCTGTGGTTGATGTAAAACTAACCATAGGAAAAGGGAATGAAATTGAGGTCAAGACTGATGACAAGGGGCATCTTCTAAGAGCTAGTATGTCTGATGCAAAAGTGAGTGGTAGTTGGTACGAAACCCTAGACTTTGATGCAATCAAACAATTCTTCAACATCAAAGTAGTCGATGTGCCAACAGGTAGCGGAGTCACTAAAGCCTACACCATTGCAGGGCAAAAATTGACTGCAAGTGTGATGCCTGAGTGTGTAGTAATTCTTCAGGGAATGGAGAACGATACTAATACTCCAGTGAATGTCTATCTCACGAGTTCCGCTTTTACTGGAGAGCTTGTCTTCTCTTTTATTGACTATGTAAGAGCAGGAAGCGTGGAAAACTCTCCGTTTGAGTTTACTGCCAATCAAGGTGGCGGGTGGCTGATCAAAAGAGATAAAGAATAAAAAAAATCTACCCCTGCAGGAGTGTGGGGGTAGAAAAAGACTTAAGCAGGAACTGCCGATCAGCGTCTTAGCTTAATGAGATTGAAGAGTTCTTGGTTTTGTTCCTGCTTGTACCATTGATAACGATCATAGGCAATCTGCATTTTGAGCCGAAATTCCTCTGTCGTATCTAGTGCTGTTGCAAGTCTAATGGCTCGATCAAGTGTAATGTTTCTCTTGCCGCTAATGAGCTGAGAAACTTCGGTATTAGTCTTGTCAATAAGCTTAGCAAAATAGCTTTGGGATCGGTTTCTAGAGGCTAAGGCTTTGAGGAGGAGTCCTCCAGGATGATGAGCTACGGGGATTCTTTGCATGGTAATGAGAGAGAAGAGATAAAAGTTATTGGTGTTTGTTATAGTCGTGGTTGTTAACATCTGTGATATGAATGATCGTAATATTTCAGTCTTCTTGAACTTTGAAGAAAAGTCTCCAAGCATCATTGAGTCTGATGGTACGTACATCTGCAAGCTTACCTCTTTTCTTGGGAGTAGGATAATTGTAGACACGGTACACCTCCTCCAAATCTTCAGAAGCCTCTAGAGCAGTACATGCTTCCTGATAATTTTGTAAGATGTGTTTGGGGATACCTTTGTAGTCTTCTACATATCTCATCTCTTCAAGCCACTGTTTTTTGTAGGTAAGAAGCATCGATAGACCAAGAGAGGTAAAAAAACGTTTTTACTAGTATAGTAAAAATAGAAGGAAAAGCAAGAAATTTTTACTCTTTTAGTAAAAAATGATCAAAAAAGAGCGAAGCATCAGAATTATCATCGAAAAAAAAATACTTCGATGGACAAGAAAAAAAGAAATCCTGATCCGCTATGGTGGGGCAACGATGGCTCAGCACCTCCAACTCATGGAGGCAAAAAGCGAGGATGAAAAAGCTAAATTTTTTCTGCAGTATCTCAAGGAGCATAGTACTCCTCAACTCACACTTGCAGACCTAAAAGTTATTAAACCTCAGCTTGAGGCTATCCTTGAGAAGATCGTAGCAACCGCCTTTACAACCAAGGGGAATAAAACCCAAGTGAGTAGGGAATGGAGTCCGTACGCTAGTTATTTGGTCTTCATTGTACAGGAGCTTGGAATTGAGCCAAGAGTATTGATGGACTATACCTTACAGGAGATTGATTACTTAGTCGAGGGATTGACCCGAAACCTCAACGCTAGAACTGAGGAGGGGCAAAAGCAGAATAGGCTTAGAAGTCAG
This sequence comes from bacterium, assembly GCA_030528665.1. The sequence continues at coordinate 709 of JAUMYK010000026.1, read as the reverse complement.
GAAGTGCATGCAGAAAAAACTCTTGCACAGAAGAAAAAAACGATTGATGCGTTTTTGAAAAGCTAGTTTTTATTTGTGATATAGAAAAAAATGACAAACATTCAAAGAGTGGGGATGATTAACTCCAACAATACTCAGCGTAATTCGGATCACGACTTTACAAAGTTGTGGAAGCGAATACTGGGCAATCAAGGAGGAGTAGAAAGCAAGGAGCAATTCGTTTTTGATAACGATACCAAAAAGCTTTCAGCTGGAAGCGATATTGCTACGGCATATATTCTCTGCACAAGACCAGCTTCAAACCCTATCCCAAATCAGAAATTCTTGGCTCAATTTGAGTTCACGGGAAGTTTAGATTTTTTGAATATCACAAATGGAGATAAAATTTTCATAGAAATCAAAGAAAATCTAGTAAACGATCCGACTTTGATTGAGGATTTAGATACTCAGACCAATTATAATCAGGGACTAGGTATAGGAGAAATCAAAATGGCAAAAAATTACCCTAGCCATAGCAACTACTTGAAGCTTTACGAATGGAACGAGGGAAAATTAGTAGACCTTAGAAAAGCAATCAGCCTTCCTGCTTTGGATGAGGTAGCTCAGAGAACAGCCACCCTCGAGGAGAAGATACAGACACAGGAGGGGAAGATCGAGAAGCTAGAAGAGGCTGGAGAGAGTGATCACTTAAGTGCAAAAATTGTGCTAT
>JAUMYK010000025.1 GCA_030528665.1 bacterium | reverse complement strand
CTGCCAATCAATCAGAATTTAGGCTTTGCCTACATTGTTCCATATAAAAACAAGAATTGAGTGTATGAGGCACAGTTTCAAATGGGATATAAGGGCTTTATTCAACTCGCATTGAGAAGTTGACAATTCCAAACCATTTCAGCAACTCCAATTTATGAAGGACAACTCATTGAGGAGAATCCTTTGACTTGATTTATTTTTGATTGGAAAGCAAAAAAATCTGATGTAGTGATTGGTTATGCCTCATACTTCAGGCTTTTGAATGGTTTTGAGAAAGTGCTTTACATGACAAAATCTGATATTGAGAGGCATGCAAATCTTTATTCAGCAAGCTACAAAAAATACCAAAGCGGACTTTGGAAAGACAAGTTTGATGAAATGGCTACCAAAACCGTAATCAAACTCCTCCTCTCCAAGTTTGCTCCTCTGAGTGTAGAGATGCAGAAAGCAGTCATTGCAGATCAAGGAGTGCTCCAAGATGAGAATTTTGATCAAGTAGATTATCCTGATAACGACCAATGAGCGATCGCCGAAGCAGATTTGGAAGATAAAATTATTGATATGACCGCTACCAATGAGAAAAACAAAAATACAAAAGCACCAGAGAAATCAACAGAAAGTCAAACTCCAGAACAAGAATTATTTTAGCCCTTAATTTCCAAAAAAATGTGATATGTTGAAGATAATAGAGGTTATATTACTGCCTCTAAACTCAAGCTCTTCATGAAGAGCAAAGAAGCCTACAAAAAAGTTTATGTTGATGAGGTAGATACTAGTTTTATCAAGGAATCCAAGAGCTTAGAGAATGGAACAATCGTTGATAGCTACATTCTCACTCCTCAGCAGTTCAAGCTTGACTATGCAATCCTTGAGGGGACAAAAAAAGATGACCTGATCAGGCAATGTTTAGAACAGAATATCCCTGTTGAAAAGTCAGATAAAGTAGAAGACTTGAAAGCGAAGCTTGTCGGAAATAAGCAAGTCCTCACTGATGGAGAGGTTGAGATGGTGAAAGGAATTGAAGCCGAACTCAAAAGACAGCCATTATTTGACTTTTTCGGTAAAACCGAAAACCAGAAAGAAATTATTGTAGAATACAAAGGGCTAAAACTCAAGGCAAAAATGGACAGATTAGACCTTGAGAATAAGAAGATCAGAGACCTCAAAACCAGTAAAGACATTGAGTTTAGCAGATACCTTAATTGCTCAAAAATGGAATACGAACTCATCAATAACGATGAATACCAATACGGATTTCAGCTCGCTTTCTATGCTTTGCTTTGCAAGGTTCAGTATGGAGAATGGTTTGATGGTATCCTAGACTGCGTGAAAACAAGTGGGAACTATGCTTATGAAGCCTATTTCTACCGTAAGGAAACCTTAATGCAGATTGCTAATTCCATTCTCTTCCCAGCTCTTGAGGAACTCTTGGAATGTGAGAAATCTGGGAACTTCGCAGAAACTGAGGAGCAAAAAGAAAGAGGAGAAATCCTGAACGAGAGATATTATCCCATTCTTGATTCAGCACTCCAAAAGGAATTCAGACTGATAGAACCAGCTTTTATTTGCTAATTACTAGAGAAGATGAGCCAAAAAATAGAATATATTGCAGTCAAAAACTTCAAGGGAATAAAAGAACTTGAAGTCAGCAATCTTTCTCGTTTTGTAGCGGTTTTCGGGAAAAACGGTGCAGGGAAAACGAGTTTTATTGAAGCAATCAAGTCAGCAATCAAAGCCGACAGGGGCATCAATTCGAAAGTCAGAATTGGAGAGGATAAGGGAGAAATTGAGGTCAAATTTGAGGATTTTGTGATCAAGAGGATTGTTGGAGATGGTGGAAAGTTGATTGTAGAACATAACGGAGAATTAGTCAAACAGCCTCAAGCTTGGCTTGATGGAGTGTTCAAGGGAACTATCGGCGATCCACAGAAGTTTATCAATTTGCACAATAAGGAGAAAATCAAGTATCTCCTTGAAACGCAAGGGAAGAAGCTAGAATACGATGCTTTGGAAAAAGAAAGGGAAGTTAAGTTTGATGAAAGAACTGCTTTACATAGGTCTTATTTAGCCAAAAGAGAAGAGGTTGAAAAAACGGATACTTCAGCTTTTGAAGCTTTGGAGAATGCGAGTGGAGATACTAGTGAACTCCAGCAGAAGCTCAAAGAAGCAGAAACCCACAATGCAGGTTGGCACGAACTCAAAGCGAGACTCGAGAAAGGCGAGAACTTGCTCGAGCAGACCAACAACGAGGCAAAAGCGATTGGTGAACAAATTGAGAGCCTAGACCGTCAGATTGCCTCTCTTCAGCAGAAAAAAGCTGAAGCAGAAAAGAATCTCCAAGCTAAACTTGAATACGCAGACAAGGTAGCAGAGCAACTGGTAGATGTGAGACAACAATATGAATCCTTTGAAAAAATTGATACTACCGAAATTCTTGCTCAGCTTGAAGCTCACAACCAATCTCTTGCTAAAAATGCTGAAATTAAAGCCAAAAAAGAGCTGTATAGTCAGCAAGTCCAAGCAAGGAACGATCTACAGGCTCAGTGGAAAGAGCTTGATAATATGGTCAAGGAGATCGAGCAAAAGCAGAATGACCTCATAAAAGACCTTAATTTGAGTTATAAACTCAAGCTTGAGGACTGAGTAATGTTCGTAGAAGTGAATCAGAATTGGATACCACTTGATGAACTCAATACTGCTCAGCAGTTAGAAATTGGAGTTGATATTTGCCTCTCTTGACCTAATGAGATCAAGATTATTACTATAGAGAATGCCAATGCTCTAGATCCGAATACTCTTGAGAGAGTAAGGGAAAAGATAGAGTCCAACCAAGCTCAATGCTTCCTTGAGACGGTGTATTCTACTGGATATGATGAGATCGTTATTGAGGATTGAACTTTACTTACTAAGTAATCTAGAATGCCAAATCATATAACCAATATCCTCAAAATAAGAGGATCGAGAGAAAAAGTAGAAAACTTTTTCCAAAAGACACAGACAGAGAACTTCCTTTTTGATTTCAATACCATAGTCCCTATGCCTGATTATGTAGAAAGATGAAATATAGGTATCGACTGGAAACCTTCAGGGAAATATACAACGAATTGGTATGACTGGTGTCCAATCCACTGGGGAACTAAATGGAATGCTTATAGTTGCTACAAAAGCAAATACCTACGCACCAAAAACTATAAGCTTAAAATTGCAGAATGAATTATCATTTTTGATACCGCTCGAAGCACGCCATTGCCAATATGGAAGGCTCTTGCTCTACAGTATCCAGATTTGGAATTTGATATACAGTATGCAGATGAGGATATAGGATGCAACTGTGGAACGATTAAGATTAAGGACTGAAAAATAGATAGGGTTAGTAGAGTTGATGACATCAACTTTGCAAAAAGAGTGCATAAAAGATCAAAGTGGAATGTAATAGATCAATGGATCACTGATTTATCTGATAAGGATAAGTAATGGCAACAGATGGCGTTATCCTCCTAGCTGGAGTTCTGTTTCGGCTAGGGTGGATTATTTGGGAAACGAGGAAGAAGTTTTAATTCTGATTTTATATTTTGTTTTTATTGAAATGAAATGATATGTATCAATCAAGTTTAATTTTGTTGTAGAAACTCCAAATAACCAATATCCCATTATGCAGGAAATCGCTGAAGAAGTGAAAAAACTCCTAGAAAAAATAGGGTATAGTAAAATTACATATAGTTTAGATAATACAGAATTTAGTTCTGGTGAAGAGGGAAAAAGTCCTTACTTTTAGTAATTTAGCTATTTATAGAATGCAACCAATAACCGTTCTCTCCCTCTTTGATGGGATGAGCTGTGGTAGATTAGCACTAGAGAGAGCTGGGATACCTGTTGCTAGCTATTACGCCAGCGAGATTGACAAATATGCAATGCAGGTAAGCAAAAGGAATTACCCTGATATATTGCATATAGGGGATGTGAGCAAATGCGAATATCGCTATATGAGCGGAAGCAAAAAGCATCAGTGATATTATCTGCTCGGAGAACCTAATTCAGATCCACTTTGCACAAATATGCGGAGAACAGATATTGACCTCCTCATCGGAGGAAGTCCTTGTCAGTGATTCTCCTCTGCGGGCAAGGGACTCAATTTCGAGGATCCTCGTTCCAAGCTCTTCTTTGAGTTCGTGAGGATTCTGAACGAGGCGAAGCCGAGATACTTCCTCCTAGAGAATGTTAAGATGAAAAAAGAATGGCAGAATATCATCTCTGAGCATCTGTTCAACATCCAGCCCGTAGAGATAGACTCAGCTCTCGTTTCAGCTCAGAGGAGAAAAAGACTCTACCGAGTCTGAAAAAGAAATGAAGACTGAACTTACTCTCAGGTTATAGTTAGTCAGCCAGCAGATAAGGGAGTTCTACTTAAAGATATTCTCCAGGAGCAAGTAGATAAAAGCTATTATCTCTCAGACAAAGCAATTGAGTTAATGATTAAATACCTCAATCCTAAGTATGAGATCACAGAAAAAAGCCCTACACTCACTACAGAACTCGCTCATACTATAGGAAAAAATATAAGCCCAAAGCTAATCAGTGAAGTTGGTGTAGTGCTTTATAACAGAGCACACGGAAATTTTAAGGGAAGTCTACATACAGACAAGTCTCCTACAATCAGATGTCAGGTAAATGGAAATATATTGTGTCTAACTAGAGAATATCTTAGGAGACTCACACCTATTGAGTGTGAGAGACTCCAAACCCTACCTGATAACTATACAGAATGAGTCTCCAATTCTCAGCGTTATAAGATGCTCGGCAATGGGCGGACTGTAGATGTTATCGCTCACATATTCCGTGGGATGTTCAAGGATTAAATCAGCTTTATTTATTTTTTTACACTAGATTATGAAAAAACTAATACAGCTTCTCAATTTGTATCAAGAGGAAAGAAAAAGTAAATTCAAATTCTCTAGCTATGACCACAACAGCAGTGCGTTTATTATAGAGAAGAGTCCTAAAATGGTATTATGAGAGGAAACAATCATAAGCAAAAAATTCTGATTCATTCAGTGGTTAGTTGTGAATGATAAGACAGATAAGGATCGAGCCGACAACATCTTATACGAAACAGAGATTTTTGACTATGCTCATACTGATTTCACAGAGCGTCTGTTGATGTATCTAGCAATTAGTGATGATCCAATCAGCTTTTTAGTTTCTATACTTAAGTAGATGAGAACAATAAAATTCAGAGCTTATCATAAGTTCCTTAAAAAAATGCTGATACCAGAAAGACTTTGGCTGGATGATTGAATGGTTACAGCATTTCAGGCTCAATGAGATTCAGAAAATGTGTTCCAAGTAAAAAGAGATAGTGAAGATTATTGACTGGAGCTTATGCAATCCACCTGACTGGAGGATAAGAACGGAAAGGAGATATACGAGGGGGATATTATTGTTGAAGTTTGATCCGATTACTTTTGGATGAAGGATGATAAAGATTTTCCAAAAGATATATATGATCGTAATTCCATCAAGATATTAAAAGAGAATGAAGAATGAGATAAGTTTTGTAGCTATGATAAGGTTCGATGAGTTGTTGAATGGAGTGACACTACTTGATATGAACCATTCTGCGATAGTATATATAATTGTAGATGTTGCTGAGGTTGATTTCCTTCTAATAAATTTTATGTTGCTGGGAATATCCATGAGAACCCAGAACTACTGAATAGATGATAAGATTTTTATTTCTTTTATAGATTATGAACCAACTAGAAACCCTCCTCAACTCCCTCGTTGATATGGGGTTATTGATTGAAGGCGGATTAAGATGCTTATGAGTTAATGGTAATAATGTTTATTTCTATAATCCAGAAGTCTGAAAAACAAAAAAGATAGCTAAATCTCTGAGGTGGTTAGTATCGCTCGAGTCAGGATTGTGGCAATTCGTGTGTGAGAATAGAGTGGTAAAGGAAAATGATGATGTACGAATTAAAAACTATCAGTGAGATAATGAATGTGATACTAATTGTTGTTATGATGATTATGAATACCGACTCCTAGAATCAGCACTCGTTCCTGAGGAGGAGTTGGGACAGTTTCTTTTAGAAAACATAAAAACAGAATAAGAAATCAGATTTATTTTACTTTTTAAGTTTAGAAATTATGAAATTCAAAGTAGGAGACAGGGTAAGGGTTACTAGGGAAGGGATTATTAGACACTTATCTTTCCTTGACACAAAAACAAAATCCTGATTAGAGAAAATAATACAGTTGTCTGATTGATTTACGATTGAACATCACTCTCCAGAATTGTGTTATTGCGATAAAGAAGAATACCGAGTAAAAGAAGAACATCTTGAACTCGTTCCTGAAGAACCTGAGTTTGAGTATGGAGAGGAGGTTGAGGTTAAAGATGATTGTGATTGTAAGTGGTATAAAGCTATTTTTATTTGATATATTCCCTGAGCTGATAAAAATCCTAAATACATGACAGTAAGCAGTGAGAATTTTGAGAAGTGTAAAAAACATGAATACTTCACTGTAGGGGTTTGGGAATATGCCCGCAAACTCAGACCCCAACTCACACGCAAGGAAATCGCAGAGAAGTTCTGAGTGAGTGAGGATTTTACTTTAGTAGATGAATAGAAATGAGAAACAGAGAGCTATGTTATGCTATGAACAGAATGATTGATAAGCTGGCAACAAGATTTATAGAAAAATACTTCAGCGAACCAGACCTCAAGATTACGCTCTATTGGGTAGAGGTTGAATCTGATGAGCTGAGCTATAACCTCTATATCAATGAGTATTACTTCCCGCTAGATGTGATTTATACCGCACTATGGTATGATGTAGATGAAGAAGTACTCTTTGAGCGATATGATCAATGGAGCGATCCAAGGAACCAAACAAAGCGAAATCTGAAAAATTTTATCGCTCAGAGAAAATAGAAGACTAAGTCAGATTTTAATTTTTTATAAAAAAGAATGAACGAAAAAGAACTCATAGTTTATCTTAGAATCATTGCTTCCTCTCTAATATCTATCTGTGGGGAGATGATGATTAAAAGATGATGCAGTGAAGAATTTATCAATAAAGAGCTAAAAAAAATAGTAGAACAAGCACGAGAGCCATATAATAAGGAAGAGAAGAAGACTTCGTAATGACTTGATTTTTATACTAAGAAAATTACAATCCCCTCAATCAGAATGTGGGACTTTTATACTCTCCTCCCAAACAATGACACGAGAATACTTTATACAGCAACTTAGTCAGATGCCTCCTATGGCACTAGGGCTATTATTGCTCTACTTATTGCCTACATGGTTTGCGATAGCCAATAGACCAAAAGATGCTCTAGCTATCTTTGGGCTGAATGTATTAGTAGGATGGAGTGTTATTGGGTATGCGGTATTGATTGTTCGAGCAACAAAAAGAAAAGAAGTCTGATTTTAGTTTTTATTTTTTATAGATTAGATGATGCCAGAATTGATTTTGATTATTATTGTTATAGCTTTGCTCAACTTTATTCCAACCTTTATCTCTATATGAAAAGTGAGATTTCGACAGGTGTTTTGGATTAATCTTTTATTGGGATGGACAGTGATTGGGTGGGTGGTAGCCCTCGTGATGGCTATTGACAAAAGCAATACTCCAAAAGTTTACGATGATGAAAACGAAGAAGAGGAGCTAATTGGGAGCTATGTTCTCATCGATCTTAATGGAGAGAAGTGCAAAGTACTCAAAACTGATCTCGAAAAGATTAAAAAACTCAAAGACCTCTTTACTAAGGGACTGATTTCTGAGGAGGAATTTTTAGAAAAAAGCCGTCCCATCAGTCAAAAATATGTAAAACAAGAAACCGTTTCTCCTGAGATAGAGTTGCAAGCATTGACTTTCTCTTATGAGAGAGGAGAAATCTCCAAAGAAGAATATGAAAGTAAAAAATCAGAATTATTGGAAAAAATTGTAGAATAGCTCACTACTGATAAAAAGAGACTTACTAGTTCTAGACTAGGAAAAGTCTCTTTTTTATTTTCCAAAAAAATAAAAACAAAAATCCGCAACCTACCTATCAAAAAAGCCCCAAAATCTATCAATATGTATGTAGTGAGAAACCCCAGTTGTTAAGTGACTTTATTTGCGTATAATGAGAGTATTTTATATTCTTATTTTTTTCGCTATGCATACAAACGATGAAGTAGTAATTGTAGTAAAAGCACAAGACAAATTTACTTCGGATATGACGCGTATTGCTGAATTTGCCTCAGTTACCAAAAAAAAGCTTGATCAAGACCTTCTATTTAAGTTAAGAGCAGATGCTGCAGGCTTTCAGATCGCTCTCAAGGAAGCTCAAGAAAAACTCAAAATCACTACTAATCTAGACAACAAGTTTAAGCTTACGATGGATATTCATCAGTTTGATTATTCCCTCAAGCAGGCAACAACAAAACTTCGTAACTACCTTGATACTGGAGATGTAGACTTGACCAAATTTCAAGCTAGAATCAAACAAGTAAAAAATCTTTTCATTAAAGATCGAGCGGCTGATATTAGACTCAAACCCATTAAACTTGATCCAAAAGAATTTCAAGAAAGTATTTCTAAAGTCAAAATGTACGCTAGAGATACTAAAAAGGAAATTAATCCTCTTTTACATCATAAGATGACTATTAATGTATTAGAATTTCAAAAGAATGTAGATAGAATAAAATCTCTTCTTAGTGACAAGAATTTGAGAATTCCAGAAAAAAAGAAGATAAGTCTTGAACTAGAACTAATGAAATATAATAGCGGGCTGGTTGAGGCAAAAAGACAACTGAGAAATTATGAAAACACTTGATCAGAAACTATTTCAAGACTTCAAGCAAAATTTAATAATGTATGAACTGCTCTTTGAGGAGCTATTAAGTGATGATTGATTGCACTAGGGTATCAAGCAGCAAATATCCTTAAAAATTCACTACAACAACTTGTGGTTAAGGCAAAAGAGCTTGCAATCAATTTTGAGTCCTCTTTTGCTGGAGTTAAAAAAACGATTGAATCTACTGTATGACAATTTCAAGGACTAAAAAAAGAACTAAAAGACCTCACTACTCAAATCCCACTTTCTTTTGAGGAAATTGCTAAAATTGCTGAGCTTGGAGGTCAGCTAGGAATCGCCAAAAAAGACATCAAAGAGTTTACAAGGATTGTAGCTAATCTCGGAACTTCCACAAACCTCTCAACTGAAGCGGCTGCGACTTCACTTGCGAAAATTTCCAATGTTTTTCAACTTTCCTCAAAAGATTATGAAAAACTAGGAAATGTTATTGTTCAACTTGGAAATAACTTTGCTACTACTGAAAGTGAGATTGTAGATTTCTCAAGCTATCTGATGGCTTCTGCAAAGACCGCAGGGTTTACAGCTGATGAGGTGTTCGCCATTGGATCAACGCTTTCTTCAGTAGCGATCAATGCTGAGGCTGGAGGATCGGCTTTTTCAAAGGCTATTTCTGTGATGAATACTGCAGTAGCTACAGGAGATAAAAGCATAAAAGATTTTGCAAAGGTAGCATGACTCTCAGCTGAAGAATTTACAACACAATGGAAAGAGAAGCCATCTGAAGCCTTTACGAAGTTTGTGGAAGGATTAGGCAGAGAGTGAGCATTTGCAATTCCACTTATTCAAGAACTTTTATGAAACAATGTTAGATTGCAAAATGGTATGCTTGCTACAGCAAATGCTGGAAGTTTGCTGAGAGATGCACTCAGTATGGCTCATAAAGAGTATGAAAATGGAAGTGCACTACAAACTGAGGCAGACAAAAGATACGAGACCTCACAAAGTAAAATTGCTATGCTAGATAATGAACTCAATAATATGTCGGAGACATTAGGAAAAAATCTTGTCCCAAAAATGATTTGGTGGAAGAAAGTATTGGTTGATGTGCACCAATGGGTCAACAATCTCTTTGGTGTTAGTGATGCATTTAGTGATCATCTATGAAGACTAACTGACCAAATCACAAGAAACGAAGAATCTATGAAAAAGCTGACTCAAGCGTATCGTGAATGAAAAATAACTTTAGAGGAATATAAACAAGGAATATCAAAAATTGGAGAAGACAATGCAAGACTCAAAAAGCAATATGAAGAAGAGCAACAAGCTTTAGAAAAAAATCAACAGGCAATTAAATCTGCAGAAAGAGCTTTGGAGGATTTATCAGAAAAAAAGGTAATCCTTTCTGAGCGTTTAGCAAAAGCAAAAGAAGAGTTTAAGAAACTGAAAGAAGGAGGAATAGCAACGGAACGAAAAATGAGAGCTGTAGGAAAAGAAATTGCAAGACTTACCTGAGAAATAAATTCTTTAATCGCAGAAGAGGACAAATATATTGATCAAAAGGCAGAAAATGAGCAAGCTATTGAACATAGAAGATTAGCCAATATGACACTCAAAGAAAGCTACGATCATGTCCGTCAATCGTTGATCAAACTAAATATCATACAGCTAGATGAGAGCTGAACGAGAATTGAATTTGAGAAGACAAAAAATGCGGCACTTGCTACTGTTGATGCGTTTGAAGCAAGACTCAGGGCTATTGGCGGCAATGGCTTTTTGTGAAAATATATCAATACCCAACTATGAAAATATGCAACTATAGCTAAAAATTTTATCAATAAAACCATCAAAGCACCAACCTTGGATACAACTACTACCAATGTAGATACCAATAAAACTACTTGATCACTTTTGGGATGAAGCTGATCCTCCAAATCCAAAACCGAAGCCCTCAAAAAAGCCCTAGATCAACAAAGAGACCTTGAGATCAAAGCTATTCAAGACTCCCTCCTTGACGAGGAAGAAAAGATGAAAAAGTTGACCGAACTCAAAGAGAAATACGACAAAAAGAAAAAAGACCTTGAGTGAAAGACCAATGACGAGCTTTTGAAAGAGGCACAAGACTATATGGAGAAACTCAAAAAAGGCAGAGAAGAGAATTACAAAGACCATCATAAAAAAGCAGAAGATGCCCTCAAAGATGTCCAAAAATACACCAAAAGCCTTGATACTATTAAGCAAAAATTCCAAGAGATCAAAGACAAGGCTACCGATACCCTCAGAGGGATTAAACACGATATGGAACAACTTGATCAAGACCACATCGCAGACCTTTGAGCGAGATACTACGAAGTCAATAAATCCATCAAAGAGAATGAATACAACAACACTGGTCTCAGATGGATCACCGACAACTACACTCAAGACATCATCCAGTGATGGAAAGAGCAAGGACAAAAAGAGGTCAATGATATTGCTATTGATACCATCCTTGACCAATTCAAACTCAAACAAGAACTCCTTTTCCTTGAACAGCAAACAACAAAAGAGCAACAGGAACAGGCAAAAATAGAAGCTGAAAAATCCGAAAGCGTAAAGAAAGTAGAAAAATATAACAAACAAAAATCAGAACTTCTTGAAAAACAACAGATCACGCAAGCCTTTAGCTCCTCAGAAGAGATTGATGGCAAAAAGATGCTCATCACTGAGGGCGAGGATGTAAAGTACTGGGATGATCAAAAACAGGAGTATGCCAAGATCACTGACTTCAAAAACCAAGAGTACGCTCGTGATCTCATCAATCAGCAGAGCAAGCTTGAGACCGAGTACAAAACAGAGCAAAAACACCTTGAAAACAGCAGACAACTTGTGATTGATCACTCCAAAGCGGTTCTCTCTATCCGACAACAGGATACCTGACTTTACAAAAAAGAACTCAAGGAAAGAGAAGACGCAGTCAAGCAACATGTAGAGAGTGTAAAAGCGATGATGGCAGAGATCGCTAGAGCGCAATCTATCGCCAACTCCAGCACCCACAACAACCAAGTTATCAACTCAAATAATAAAACTACCAACTACAATATCACTCAAATTGGCTCTACCAGATCCTCCTTTCCTTGAGTAGGGTTAAAATAACGTGCGTTTATTCAGTAGGTTACAAGCTGATTTTGAAGAAAATTTACATACTTTTTGAAAAAAAGGGTATGATAAGACTTGGCAAAAATAGGGGTTTCTGAGTATAAAGAAAATATGGAAAAAAGTTTTTTCCACAAAAAAGATACTTAAAACACAGAAAATATAGTTCCAAAACTAAAGAAAATAAAAGATAGGAAAAAAAATTTTTTCCAAAAAATAAATCAATAAATAAAATGTCATTGAGAATATACAGTTTAGTCATTAAAAATTCAAAAAAAAAGACCGAAGAAAATCAAAAATTGATTATAGTAGAAAAAACTCACACTTTTCAAAAAATGACTATACTTCGAAATAAAAATAGCTTAAAACCTACTATCTTTAGATAAAAAAATACCACTTGTTCTTTAAACAAAAAAAACACACAATACTACAAAACAAAAATAAAAAAAACTCTTTCATAAGGACGGCAATCCTGAAAGAGTTCCCAACAAACTTTAACACCTAAAGTATAACAAATGCTCAATGAAATTCAAGAAATTCTCACAACTTTATTACCTTTTTGGGGAGATATGACTTCAGAACATAAACTTATTTTGTGAATAGGAGCGATACTAGCAATACTCATAGGTTTTTGCTTTTTTATCTTTTTGAAATACAAAAAAGAAAGGGAGCAAAAAAAGTTAGAAGCTGAGAACTCCTTGAAACTTGAGCAACAAAAAGCCGAACATAGTTTTGAATTAGAAAAACATAAACTTGATTTGATCCATAAAAAGTAAATCAGCCTTCTTTTACCTTTTTTAGAAAAACACCATGATCTGAAAAAACTTTCAATTCAAAGACCTCAATTTTAGTGATGAAGTGCAAATCCAGCTCCAACACGAGCAAAACTATTCTTACCCTCTACAAAATATAGACTATAAGTTGCAAGAGAGGACACAGACCTTCCTCAACGAAAACTATCACGGAGGTTTGCTTTCTTCTACCCTTTTTGGTGTGAGATATTTTGATTTTGAGGGAATAGCAGTAGGATTAGAAAAAAAACAAAGAGGGATAGTCTACCAACTCCTCAGAACTCAGCTCAACATTGAAGCCAATCCGCAAAAAAATCCGTATTACCACCTCTTCCGATTGACCGATGATGACCGCCCCGTCTTCTGTAAGGCAAAGGTCACTAAAGCCGTCACTTTCAAAAACGAACTCGGAGACATCAGGATGCCCTACGATTTCCAGCTCGCAAGCCCCAGTGAGAAGTACTACGGCGTAGAACTTAAAGTAGTTGAAAAACAGCTCGGAAGTGCAGGAGGAACGGCACTAGGGACAACTCTCGGAACGGCTCTTGGAGGCTACGGCGGAGAAATCGTTGTAGAGAATAAGGGAAACCGACAAGCACCAATTAGGCTGGAGATCAAAGGGGAATGCACCAACCTCAAAATCTTAAACCTGACCAACGCTCAAAAATTCAGAGTGGAAGCGATTACTGAGGATTTCGTGTATGATAATCAGAATTTGGACTTTTTACCAAACAAAGAGTTGGTCGTGGAAGACAAGGGGCAGAATATCAAACCCCTCAGAAGCACCGGAGGACAAATCTTTCTTGAACCGTGATTTAATCGTTTGGTCGTGCTGACTGACGACCCTAACGAAAGAGCGAAGATTAAACTTTTATATCGTGATACTTATGCATAATGGAAATCGTAGCAAAGTTTTATCCGCATTTGCGGAGCTGAGAGCTGATTGATCAACTCGTGATTACCTCAGAAGTTAATATCAAACAAGACATCAAAGCCTTTGGGGAGGCTGAATTTTTGATGCCAATCGCTCCTTGAATAAAAGAGGACTGTAAAATAGAACTCTATGAAGCGAATAGCAATGAAGACCGTTTGATTTTCAGGGGCTTTATTTATGAGATCAATCCTGTGCGATGACAATTTCAAACCTTGAAGATTGTAGCAAGGGAAGAAAAGGCTCTCTTTCATAAAAGAAAAGCTCTGAAGGAGTATACATTCACAAATAAGCCAATCAGTGCAATCTTAACACAACTCTTGCAAATTTACAATACGGACTACAATGAGTACTGGGGTTTTGAGCTACAAAAAGAAGAAAGTCTGACTTTGGAGATCAATATGGGAGATGATTATTATGATATTATTGATGAAATCTGTGAGCAGAAAGAGCTTTTCCGATGAATAGATGATGGAACGGTGCGAATAAAAAAGCACGGTAAAAACCTTACAACAAGTCAGATTTTAGAGTTTGATTGATTCTCTCCCAATCCCTGAAACATTACCAACATTGAACTCGTGTGAACGGCGAGCGGTGGAAATGTTGCTCTAATTGAGGACACAAACGGCAAAAAAACTATAGACAAGAGCCAGTTTTCAGGAGTACTTACTGGAGTAGTCAGCAAGCAAATCCGTAAAGGAGATGATGCCGAAAAAGCCCAAAAGTTCGCTCAAGAACAAGCAAGACCTCAGAGAAAATACCAAATTCAAGTCGCAAACGGAAGCATTGAAGCAAAAGTAGGAGATAAGATCAAAGTTGAGGTTGTGAACACTAATAGCTTCTATGACTATCAATGAGATGCAATCGTGCAAACTAAGACTATCACTTACAGCAATGCGAGTAAGATTGTGCAGTATGGTATCTGAGAATTCCTCTCTCAAGCCTATTCTCCAGAGAAATGGATCCAAGAGGTAGAAAAAAGCATCAAACTCCTTAGACAAAGAAAGTAATCATTTCCTCTTGCAATCCTTTATTCAATATTTATATTCTCGTCGTACACGTACACCCCCACAGCTGTGGGGCTTTTTTTTAATTTTACACATATTTAAAAAAACAATATAAATGTAATTAAGAAGCCATAAAATTCAAGAAAGGCTTGAATCAACAGGGATATTGATTAAGCTACTAGTGTTATTATTTATTTACCAATACTTACCTATGGAAAAACAACTAGAAGCAATCACTCAAGCTTATGGAATCCCTACCTTAGAGACACAACACTCTGACTCAGAGGATTTCCATGATATACCAGTATGGACTATTAAGGCAATGCTTGAAGAAGCGTATAAAAAAGGAAAAAAGGATGCAAAAAAATAAAAAGAAATCTGACTTAAGTGTCAGATTTTTTGTTAAATCAAAAAAACACGCCTCCTATGAAGCGTGCGTGACATCTAAGCAGATCCGACCTATTTTACAAGATACCTCGTAGTCGACAGATACCCCTCAGTACTCTTGATCTCTGCTTGCAATCTCTCGATCTTCTCCGCAACAAACTTCCTCTCCAGCTCCAAATTCTCAAAGATTTTTTTACAACGAAGCACGG
>JAUMYK010000002.1 GCA_030528665.1 bacterium | reverse complement strand
AAAAGTCCTTACTTGTTCTATTTGTTGCATAATACTAATATTTTTTTGTTTAACATCAAAAGCATATACTTTTCTAGAAAAAAATCAATAGAAAAAACTGATCCTCTCACAAGATCAGCCTTTCTAGCATAGTATCTCAAAGTTCCTCCAGTTATTAAGCTTCAAATCTCCTCTCATCTCTTTCTTGACTTGCTTGAGCGAGGAAATCAGCAGTTGAAAGTTCGTATTGCTTCTTGGATCTAAATTCTCTCACAGAAACTGAGTCAGCATTTTCTTCTTTTTCTCCTACAATCAAAGTATAAGGGATTTTCATCAGTTCAGCATTCCTAATTTTCTTTGCAAAGCTCTCAGAACCATCGTCCACTCTAGCTCTCAAATTAACCTTTCTGAGCTGAGATTGAAGATTAAACGCATAATCATTAAATTTTTCTGCTACAGGGACGATTTGAATCTGGATTGGAGCGAGCCAAAGTGGGAACGCACCTCCAAAATGCTCAATCATCACTCCCATAAATCTTTCCAATGATCCAGAAATCGCTCTATGGATTACGACTGGTCTTTCTTTTTCCCCCTGCTCGTTCACAAAACTCAAATCAAATCTCTCAGGCAGATTGAAATCACACTGGATCGTCGCCAGCTGCCACTCTCTTCCGATCGCATCCTTAAACATAAAATCCAGTTTTGGACCATAGAATGCAGCTTCATCAATTCCGATCTGATAAGGAAGCTCAAAAGTATCACAAGCAAGCTTCAAGGCTCCTTCAGCCCTTTCCCATACTTCATCAGATCCGAGATATTTCCCTTCAGGACCACGAACTGAAAGTCTTACTCGGTAGTCGTTGATCATTCCGAGTGTAGAATAGAAGGTTTTGATGATTTCCACGATAGTTCCTACTTCATCAGTAATTTGTCCTACACGACAGAACAGGTGTCCGTCATCCTGAGTAATCGATCTCACGCGAGTCAAACCTGAAAGCTGACCGGTCTTTTCATCTCTATATACGGTTGCAGGTTCAAAGTATCTTACTGGCATATCACGATAAGAAAATTGATTATCAGCGAAAATCTGCATATGATGAGGACAGTTCATTGGTTTCATAAAGAAATTCTCTTCCTTTCCCTTTACTCTAAAGAGTTCATCTCCAAACTTGTCTGCATGTCCAGAAGTCTTGTAGAGGTCTTCTTTTGCAAGGTGCGGAGTCCAAACTCTCTCATAACCCTTATCTTTGTGTAATTCCCAGAGAAAATCTTCCACCTCCTTTCTGATAATCATCCCATGCGGCTGCAAAAGCGGTAACCCTGATCCCACCAATGGAGAAATCGTAAAGAGTTTAAGCTTTTGACCAAGGATTCTGTGATCTCTTTTTTTCGCCTCTTCCATCATCGTGAGGTAGTCTTGCAATTCCTGTTTGCTCTCAAAAGCAAGTCCATAGACTCTGGTCATCATCACATTATCCGAATTTCCTCTCCAGTAGGCTCCAGCAAGTTTATCCAGCTTAAATGCCTTAACATCCAGCTCTTTGGTATTTTCCACATGCACACCTTCACACATATCCAAAAAAGTCACAAACTTCCCTTCAAACTGAGATGGAAACAGCGATTTGAGATATGCAGTTACCTGTTCATAATAGGCGATATATTCAGAATTTAAATTTTTTAATAATGCTGGCTTGGCATTTTCTACAATCGTATTTGCCCAAAAGGTAATCTCTTCTCCCGCTGCTGCAAATTCGCTTCTCATCTCTTCTTTGTACTGCTGCTGCATCAATTCCAGCACCAACTTTTGAGAATCTGCATCCGAAAGAGAAAAACCAATAAAATCCTGATTTTCCTTGATAATTTTCTCCATCTGATTTTGGATTTTCTTGATATCCTCTTCTTTGATCTGCAGCTCAGGGGAAAACAAAAAATCGTAATAAAATCCATTATCAATCGCAGGTCCAATTGCGACTTCTACATTCCATTGCTGCTCTCTTTGCACCGCCTGTGCCAAAATGTGCGAGAGTGAATGTCTTTTTTTATACAATTGCTCGTTCATACTCCTAGTATCAAAAAAGTAAAAATCCTGATCATCATTGAAAAGAAAAACTCTTGCAACAGTGGCAAGAGTCTCCAAGTAATACAGTACCAAGAAAACCTTGCCGGACTATGCGGTAGTGGTAGTTTTCGTGATAGTCATTACTCTCATCGGACAATCATCAGGATAAATCTATCTAAATAGTGTAGTATTTTTAGAGCAAATTGCAAGAGGAAAATCAGGATTTTTGGGGAAATTGTGCAAAAAATATAACTTTCTCTTGATTGTTAAGAAAAATTATGTATATTACATAACGAACAAGAAGAGAAATCTGATTGTTCTGTGCTTTTATCTCATTATGAGCTCAATGCAGATAAAATTCAGCACATCAAGGCTAGAACTCCTTGCTCTTGGAGATAGACAAGAAGAAATCAGGGCAAAGCTCTCTCTTCCTATCCTCAAGAAATATCGTCAAGTCCTAGTATTTATCTCTGCTCCAGATACCACTTTTCTTTCCTTATGGAACAAAAAGTCATTTAATTTGGAGAAAATTCAAGACCATTGGAGCATAAGGCTCAATGATCAGCGAAGATTAGAGATTGCTTTTGGGAAAAATGGGGAAATTCTGGTCGTTGATATCTTACAGATTAGCAACCATTACAAAGAGATCATCAGGTAGTGGTTGCCTCTCTGTGAGGATTAACTTTTTAATTTTTATCTATTTTCTAATGTTCAAGCCAGTATTCTTTTTCCATCCTTGAGAAGAGATCTGAGAAGAGTTAGAAGCGAGAGGATGGACTCAAAGACAATTTGCAGATATCATTGGAATTTCTGCACCGGAACTCAACAATATCATCAAAGGTAAAAAAAATCTGACTCCTGCGTTGGCAGTTCGTATCGGAGAGGCGTTTGGGATTAGTGCTGAAGTTTGGATGCATATGCAAATCCAATATAGCCTTGATCTTGCAAAAAAGGAGGAAGCGCATAGAATTGCAAGAGTTCACGAAAAGCTCAAGGAATATGGATTTGAAGATCTTGGACAACTCGATAATGCAACAATTGAGCAAATTTTACTCCACAAAGAAAAAAAAGCTGAAGCTCAAACAATGGTCTTTGCATAACTTTGACAATCAATGCAAGAGCACTTTCCTAGTTACAAAAGGAAGAGTATAGACCTCTATTTTTTGGGTAAGAAAAAAAGCTCCCATCGCAGGATGAGAGCTTAGTATAACAAACATTATATTATGGGAATGAAACCGAACAGCGAGACCATTGCCCATTCTTCCATGTAGCTTCCACAAACTGTCCATTTTCTACAGTTCCCATCATATAGGCATGACTAGGACAACGAGTATGATTAAATTGTGGAGGACTAATATGAGTATGTCCAGCATAACCATTATGACTCCATGCACAACAAGCCAAATCTACATTTTCATATGAACTATTATGACAACTCGCTTCTGGTCGTGGCTCACAATACTCCGAATAACCACTAGAGCTAGCCCCATTACCAACAACAGCCACTGTACATCATTCAATCTTTCTTCCATTTTCCATAAGATACGCACAAACCTGAGTAATTCCCCCTGTAAGAGGAACAAAATCAGCAACCGTATCAGATCCATAAGGTTGAATAATATTTGGATTTTTGGAATAGTATCTGAGTCTTGGATCATCCTCTTGAAGCCTAATATTTATCCCTTTAAGCTTTAAAGCCCTCGCATAAGAAGAACCTGTTTGATTAGCACCAAAAACCATATCCAAAGGATTAGTAACCACAAGCACCGCCTCCCCAGATCCAATAGGCGACTCTGTCGACTGAGCTTTTAAACAGCTTCCATCTTGGATACATCTAAGCCTCATCTCATGATTGGTAATAACATTTGTGAAATCCCCCATCAACCCATCTCGCATCGGAGCAGTCAACATATTGTTATTTTTTGTCGAAAGATAACTACCAAATGCAAGCTGATCATCAGTTAAATGAGGGTAATTAGTAGACTGAGCATAGGTTTGCAGTCTCATTTCATGATTTTTTGCCCAATGGGAGAGCTTATTGATCATCGCATCTCGCATTGGAGCTTTGAGCTGCTTGTGATGGTTCGTACTTACCAGATCAGTAAATGTCGTTTGTGTACTACTCAGATAGTTCGTATTAGCACCTACATTATAGGCAATCACTCCAATAACTCCTCAAATGAGCAGCAATCCTAGAAAGTGTTTAATTTTCATACTAGAGAAAAAAGAAATAAAAATCAGATTTTTTGCATCTTTTTTATGTATAAATAAAAAAGACACCATAATCTCTGGTGCTAACGAATTACCAAATATCTCTTTTCGCAAAGAAGACAAACGAAATTCTCAAAGACTATGATGTCATGTTTTTCGTTTGAACTTTCATATTGCGAAAAGAGTCTATGAAGAACTCCTCTTATCAAAAAAAGAGATGGTATATATTCGTTAGCAACTCCCTTATAGGAAAAACAAGCCCAATTGCAAGTCAAAATCAAGCAACTGACAAAAAGTCACAGAATAAAGGAAGCTCACCCGACCTGCCCCACACGAAGTTGCGAGGAACTTGATTTGTCATCCTGAACTTGATTCAGGATCTAGATTGCGGATGAGATTCCGGATCAAGTCCGGAATGACAGAGAAATAAACAAAAGCTCCCCCTGCCCTGCGGGCATCCCCCTCATCGAGGAGGAACTTCCAGCATCCAATCCCACAGGCTGAGTCCTCCCTCAGTGAGGGAGGTGCTGAGCGAAGCGAGGCGGAGGGAGCTAGAGATTACAGATCAAGTCCGGAATGACAGGAAAAATCAAGTCTGGAATGACAAGCAATTACCACTCTTCACTCTAGATTCTGAACTATAAAAATGAAGTAGCCACCGAACGAAACGAGGCAGAGGGAACTAGATCAACCCCAGAATGACAAAACTTTATGCCTAACAAAAAATCTGAAGCCTCCACCTCAGATTTCCTAGCATACAAAGTACAAGCTCCAGACTAGAGCTGACCAAGCAAATCCCCAAGCATTTCTTCTTGAGAAGCCCTAGTCTCCTCTGCCAACTGCGTTCTATCCAGCGTATCCAAAACCGCTTTCCATTTTTTCAATCTCATTTCTCTCTCAGCATCAATTGCACCTTCCTCGTGATCTTCTCCTCTAAGAATATGCAAATTGAGCTGCTCTTCAATATAAATCTCATACAATCTCAATACCTGAAATGACCAAAGTTCTGATACGGTCTTAACTACACTCTGATCTCCACTTTTTACAGCGATATACAACTCATTTTGCCCCTTTTCTGTGTCAAATTTCAGCTCATAATCACTTGAAAACGAACCAAGTACCAACTTTTGAAGCAAATCCCAATCAAAATCATTCCCTAACTCCTCAGGCGTTACAAAGCTCGCTGGCAAAAATTTACTCAAATACTCAGTATACCATACCTGCTCATAAATATCTCCCTGAATCGGACCATAAAGCTTTTCATACTTCTCCACAATTTCTTTTTTATCCTCTTTCTCCCTCATCTCGGAGATAAATTCTTGAAAATTGAATAAGATCATAGCGTTAGTTTCTCAAGTGATAAAAGGCTTTTTTGTTTCTCATTTTGGGTCATTGTAGCTATTTGAGGCATAAATGCAAGGATTTTCTGCACAAAAACACTAGGGCAAAGGAAATTGCTGTGCAAAATCCTGAATTTCCCTTTTTAAGACTGCCAAAATTTGTTCATCTTTCCTTGCTTTGATCGCACGATCAATAAAATGTACAATCTGCTTTACCGCATCAGCCTTGACCCCTCTTGTAGTCATCGCAGGCATCCCAATCCTTAGTCCCGAAGGGCGAAATGCAGGGCGAGCATCATTAGGAATCAAAGACTTGGATACTGAGATTCCAACCCTATCAAGCAGCTGTTCTATCTCACCTCCATCATACTCCTCTGCTGAAAAATCCAAGATAACCATATGATTTTCAGTACCACCAGTTACCAATTGATACCCTAAACTGCGAAATTCCTCTGCTAATACTTGAGCATTGACCAAGGTCTGCTCTGCATAGTGCAAAAAATCTGGAGTCTGAACCTCTTCCAGTGCAACTGCAATCGCAGCGATCGTATGCATATGAGGTCATCCTTGCATTCCAGGGAAAACTGCACGATCAATTCTGGTTGGAAGATTTTCGATGCTTGGTTCAGGTTTTTTGAGCGGATTTCCCACCACTCCTCTACTTAAAATCAAAGCCCCTCTCGGTCCACGCAAAGATTTATGTGTCGTCGTCATCATCGCGTGAAATCCATAGTCTAGTGGATTTTTGAGCAATCCTGCAGCAATAAATCCAGCAATATGCGAAATATCTGCATAGGCAATCGCTCCTACCTCATTGGCAATTTCAACAAATTTCTGATACTCCAACTCCCTAGGATAGGCACTAAATCCAGCCAAAATCACTTTTGGGCGAAACTCGAGTGCCAAACTACGAACTTGATCAAAATCAATACTCCCATCCTCTAAAGTTCCATAGCTATGAAACTGAAATACTTTGGAAATAAAGGTCACAGGCGCACCATGGGTCAGATGCCCTCCAAACCCCATTCCCATACCCAAAATATGATCACCAGGCTCCATAACAGCCGTATAAAAACAGAGATTAGCCGCAGCACCAGAAAGTGCTTGAACATTGGCATGATCAGCTCTAAAAATTTTTTTAGCAAGCTCAATCGTATAAGCCTCAAGCTTGTCCGTATTTTCCTGTCCTCCATAGTACCTTCTTCCAGGGAAACCTTCTGCATACTTATTAGCAAAAACAGAGGACTGTGTCTGCAATACCGCTTTGGATTGATAGTTTTCGCTCGCGATCAGCTCGATCGCATTGTGTTGCCTGCTTGCTTCCAAAGCAATTAAATCCACCACAACATTCTGATTTTTTTCCATTTTTTGCTTGCCTTTACAAAAATAAAAGGGGAAAAACCTGCTCCCCACCTTACAATTATTCCAAGATCAAAGTACCCCAGTCTCCCTGCTTAAGTCCTGCAGCATTCCCTTCTTCCACATCAATATGCATATCCAAGGCAAAACGATCATCAACCCTAATCACTACCTCATCAAACACCAAAGCTCTAATCCCATTAGTCTTAACCTTGACAAGCTGTCCATCCTGCACTCCAAAATTCTGAGCATCTGCCACACTCATATGAATATGCCTCTTGGCTACGATAAGCCCTTGTTGCAATTGGACTTCTCCCTGAGGACCAATCAAAGTAATCGCTTCCGACCCCTCTAAATGCCCTGATTCTCTAATCGGAGCATTGGTTCCGAGCTTGAAATTGTCCCCCATCATAATCTCGACTTGGGTAAATTTTCTGTAGGGTCATAAAATTCTGACTTTTGAGAGTTCTCATTTAGGACCTTTGATCGTCAAAACCTCTTCACAGGCATACTGTCCAGGCTGCGATAATTCCTTCATAGGAGTCAATTGATAATTAGAACCAAACAAGGTATTCGCATCCGCCTGCGAAAGATGTACATGTCTATTGGAAATTCAAATTGGAATTCTCATCTCACTATATAAAAAAAATAAAACGCTGAGCTAAAGATACGCAATTGAGCCTTTTTTTCAAGACTAAGATCACTTTTTAGAAAGAGCCAGCACGCTCCAGATACAAAGTGCTAAAACGCTGGTACAACTCCTCTGCAATCTCTGCTCTCGACCTCATCTCTCCAGCTTTCATACAGTCAATCTGCTCCCATCCATATTTTTCAGCGACATAACGAAACGCCTCACTTGCATTGAGCATATGCTGAGCATCATTTTCGTGAATATCTTTTGCCTTGTCCATATTGCATTTCTCAACCTTGAGTGCCTGCTGTCTGCTCAGCTCAGGATCCACATACAGAAAAAATTGTAAATCTGGTCTCGGAATCGCGAAAATCCCATATTCCAGCTCCTCAACCCATTCCAAAAAACGCTCCCTTTCTTGCAAATCAAGAATTTTTCCAGCTTGATGCCCCATATTTGCTGAGACATAGCGATCTGACACCACAACCTTTCCCTCATCCAGCCATTTTTTGATCTGAAACGAAGCATCAAATCTATCCACCGCATAGAGAATTGAGGCCTGATATGCAGTAATTTGAGAAGCATCACCATAGACTCCATTGAGATATTCTTCGGTAGGAGCTGCAGATTTTTTCCCATACTGCGGAAAATCAATCTTCTCTACTGCGATTCCCTCATCCCTTAATCTCGCTACCAAAAGCTCAGTTTGCGTTTTCTTTCCACTTCCATCCGTTCCATCAATCACAACAAGCATTCCTCTTTGCATCACTCCCTTTAAAAAAAATTAAAAATCAGAATTCCTTCCTCATTTTCCCTCGCACAAAAAAGACTACCATATAGCAAAGGGTAGCCTAATCATCAAGATCAGTTTTTTTCTTCTTTTGTATATCTCTTTTAAGCTCCTCAATTCACGAACGAAAAAACGAGCTGATTCTCTGCCACCTCATACGCAAAGCATCTTTCATCCCACGCAGTAGTGTCTTTTTGGGTGCTTGATCAATTTTTGCCACGCCACCAAGCACGATCGCCACCATCTTTTGATGCAATTTCTCCTCAAGCCCCATCTTAGATCTCAAAATAAAAATACCACCCCACTATACACAATCATCCTCCAAAATCAAGTAGTGCAACATTTTTTTGGATCCAAAAGAAAATCCTGAGGTCATACCCCCAGGATCTCGGCAAACAACTTAATTCAACAGAATCAAGGTAACAGGCTTATGACTTTTTTCAAGCTCGAGTTTGAGCTTACAAAATACCTGCTCACCAAACAGAAAGTCAAATACCTCCTGCTTGTAAACCAAAGCAATACCTTCCTCCCTTCGATTGAGCAGCTCCTTTATCAGGCGATCATACTCAAATCGCATAGAATCCTCATCATAGCAAGGAACCAACACGCAGGAAGCTCCAATACCTTTAGGTATCTGAATATACTCATCACAAGCCTGGCAGCGACTTGATGGTAAATCAAATAGCTTATTAAGCAAGTCCATCTCTAATGCTCCTCGTACCGAAACAGGCACAAGAATACAAGAAATCCCCAAATCTGCAATTGTTCCAATTGTCTGCTCTTTTCTCTCAATAATGTGTACCATAAGAATGAATTTTTATTTGTAGCAAGAAATATACTCAAGCCCTCCCCAAAAATCAAGAGCTTTCTGACTTTTTTACACTAAAAAGAAAAAAGTTGAAAATCAGAATATGCTTTGGGAGGGTTGAGCTTGAAAATCAGCCTAAAATTCCTACACTCAAGGCATTGTCTTTTAGCTTGCTCATATGCTGATGCTCAGTTCTGCATTCCTCTTTCACGGAGAAAATTCCTATACCCTCAATACCCAGCTCACCAAATGGAAAGCCTCTTTTGTCGAGAAATATGGAGCTGATGCACTTTTTGAATTTACCAATCAAAATCGAGACTCTGCACAGCTCCAGCAAGCCCTCTATGCAGGCGGACTCTTTGTGAGCAAAAAAATGATCATTTGCTATGGAGTACCAAAAGACACCTATGAAACCAATACCCTTCCAGCTGAGAAAATCGAAAGTTTTTTTGACTCCTTCCAACGCAATGCTCCACAACTCAGCGAAGATATGCTCGTAATTTTTGTAAGTTATAAACCTGATAAAAGAACCAAAGCCTTTAAACGATGCAATGACAACCTCCAGATCAAAGAGTTTTCCCTCTACAAAGAAGCCCAGCTCAAAACCTTTATCACCGAGCAACTGGCTCCGCTTAGCATCACAGATGATCTCTGCAAATACCTTCTCCTCAAGGTCGGCAACGATATGTACCGCCTCGAAAGCGAATGCCAAAAGCTCAAGATCTGACTCCAAGCAAAAGGCGAGAGCCAAATTAGCATCCAAGCGATCGACTACTATTGCTTTGGTCAAGTAGAGGCTGATGCCTTCAGTATTTTTGATCATCTCTTCAGCGACCCCAAACACGCTGTAGCTACGCTGGACAAAATGCAAAAAGATGGAAAATCCTGGAATGAAATCTCAGGGCTTCTTACACGAGGACTCAAAATTTATCTTACACTCCTCGATTTTGATCAAAAAGGCATCACTTCTGCCAAAGAAATCATCGCCCAGACCAAGCTCCATCCCTTCGTCGTCAATAAAAATCTCAAACAGATCTGAAACCTCAAAACCCATCGTGCCTTTCTCATCAGGTTTTTTAAACATTTGATCCAAATCGAATACGAGATCAAAACAGGGAAAATGATCGATAGCTATTTCCGACTCACAGTCAAATCCCTGCTTTTGGAACTCGCATAATCCATTTTACCCTCTCCAGCATACAAAATGAAAAAAATCTGACTCAGTCTCGCTATCATCCTCTGCGGACTCGCTCCGCTTTTTGCCTCCCAGACCTACGCTACACCCTTTACACAGAGACTTTTTTGCAAACTCTGAGATACTGGAGTGAGAGTCTATCTCCTCGCCGAAACAGATACTTTCAAATGCAACGAATATCTCTCCCTCCTCAATAGTTACCTCAGAAACGAATACCACAAAATCCTTCAAATCGTACATAATCTCCAAAGAGGCGATGATACCAGCTATCGAAAATCCCTCTACCAAGACAAACAAGCTACCTTTCTCAAACTCTTTGAACAGATCAAACACATCGAAACCGCAATGAGCGACTTTGAAAGCAACCTGCTAGAGAAAAGCAAATACCTCATCCGTGACAAACTGCAACAACATACCTTTGATATTCAAGCCCAACTCGAAGACCTCAACAACCAAATCGCCACAGGACTCCCTGCCCCACAGCTCAAAACCCAACAAGAAAAACTCCAACATCTCCTCGCTCATATCTCCCAACTCGAAAGTGCAACCAGTATTGATACCTTCCTCGATGCACTCAACCATTACCTCACTTTATCTCATCCCAATCATACCTAAATGAAGATCGGAATCATCTCTAGCAGTACCGAATCGCTCGGACTCTTTGCTTGGCTCAATCGCTATGATCATCACTATCTCATCTACCTAGACACCCGCAATGCTCCCTATGGAGACAAATCTTTTGCCCACAGTCTCCAAGCAGTCATCCAAGGTATCACAACCCTTACCGCACAAGGCACACAAAAAATCATCCTTCCTCCCCTCTACGAACTTGCACTCCTCCTCGATCCTCAGGTACCCAAAAACACAAAAAATCTGATCTTACCGCTCTTTTCAGACTACCTTCTCCAACAGGTTTTTCCCCATAGCCTTGTAGGCAAACTCGGTCTCTTTGGCGATCCAGAAGAGCTACACATCGCACAACAGCTTATCAGGCAACTTGCAGATCACTTCACTCCTACCCCAGCTCAGCTTGCTACCAAACCATTCCGTTTTCCTTTCCATTTCTGGAGCAAGGAAACAAGTATTCTCAAGCACCTTTTAAGCAAACTCAGCTGGAAAGCATTCCTTACCAATACCTTGATCAAACACCAGCTCCGCATCTTCAAAGACGCCGCCGTCGATACCGTCATCCCACTCAATTATACGAGTTTCAACGCTCAAAAAACGATCACTAAATTTTTCAATTTCAAAAAAATCAGATTCCACTCCGCCACACACCTCGAGACCATTTTCCAACACCATACCCAGCATCATACCTCGCCATATCAGATCACTGTCCTCCATAACGATTCCGCCTTCCCCCTCACTTCACAAAAAAGACTCCTCCGACTCCTCCAAAAAGGCAAACAACACCCTATCGAACGAATCTCCTTAGCATAAACATTGGCAGGAGAACTTACCTCTCCTCATCTCTACAAACTGAGTCCTCCCTCAATGAGGGAGCTGCTGAGCGGAGCGAGGTGGAAGGAGCTATAGATTGCAAATCAAACCTGAAATAACGAAACCACAGTCATCCTGCCTGTCCCGCACGAAGTTGCGGGGAACTTGATTCAGCATCTTAGCAAGCGGATAGGATTCCAGATCAAGTCCACAATGACAAAGATTACGGAAAAAAAGGAGCATAAAAAAAATTCACTGAAGGAAACCCCGCCAGTGAATAATACTTTTAAATCTCGTCTCGATCATTTTTTTGCTGAAGGAGAAGCGCTATTTTTGCAAAACCAGAGACCAAAGCTACCAAAATCAATCCAATTCCCCAAGCCAACCAAAGAGAACTCCGACTCTGGAGATAAAGACTCCATGTCTGGGCATCCACCAAATACTCTTCCCCACGATAAGGAACTACCACCGCACGAGAGACAGTATCTAATACGACCTCTCGCTGAGCAAGCATTTGCTGTGCATGGACTATTGCTTCCTTTTTAGTGGGATACAATGGTGTCGTAGTCACATATCCAATCATCCAAAACACACTTCCCAAAACAAAGAGAAGTACCTGTTTCCAAAAATATTGTAAAATACTTTTCATCTTTTCTTTCTATTTTATTACTATACAGTATACACAACTCAACTACTAATTACAAGAGAAAAACAAAAAAATACTGACATCAATCAGCATTCAATCTTTTTAAGAATCAATTCAGGGCCGGCAAGAATCGAACTCGCGACGCGGAGCTTTGGAGACTCCCGCTCTACCACTGAGCTACGGCCCTATATTATTATTCAGGGAGTGAGGGGATCGAACCCCCGACAGCGGTTCCGAAGACCGATGTGTTACCACTACACCAACCCCCCAAGAGTGTCAATCCAATAAGCCTGGTTCTGTACAAGGTACTATTTATCTAGAGTTGCATAGAGCAACCATTTGCACTTCCAGCACGAGACTGGCAAGCTTGCACGAGCTACGGTTTACCCCTCATCTGATCAGCAATCAGATTGAGTAAGTGTAAATCTCTCCTCAAGAGACTACCACTCTGTTTCACCTTTCTCCCCAAAGGGATAGTTTAATCTCTGTGGCACTTTCGTTTGCCTGTCTCAGACAGTGTTCCAACATCCGTGAGATGATAGCTTTGATTTCGTGCCAGGACTTTCCTCACTCTAAAAGAGCGTAGTACCTAGATTGACTCCCTATATATAGTAAAATGCCTCCCTAAATCAACTCAAAATACAACAAAAATCATCGCAATCAAAAACCACTTTCCCTCTCCCTACTGCAAAACAGGCTTCTCATTTTACAACATAGAGCCTACTCACTTCAACAGCACCTCTTCAAGTAATAAAAAAACCTGAACACAATGCTCAGATTTCCCTCTTTTTAAGCTTTTCTCTCTATGATAAGAGCAAACTTACTTCCTCGATGTTCTAAAAAGCTCATACACCAGCAAAAAAGGTAAGACCAAGACCTTTTTCCAAGTCGGCTTTGTCCAAAGAAAAGCTGGATAATCTTTAAAAATAGTAGTTAAAAACTGACTAAAGCGATTATTTACCTTATCAGATGCAAAGGGATAGATTATCATATCCTTGATAAATGCCCGCATCACTCCTTACTATAATATAAAAAATGTTAATAAGCTCACAAATGGAAGAAAACAATTTTTCTAGAGAACAAAAAGCCCTACACGAGGGCTTATCTGGGAAAACTATTCAGATTTTTTGGTCTTGGTAGATGCTTTTTTAGTTGGAGTCTTTTTTGTAGAAGATGTCTCAGGAGTTGGAAGCTCTCCTACCAATTTAGCATACAGTTGCTTTTCTACAAAAAGCGGTTCCTGTTCATTATTCCAATCAATAGTCAATCCTAGCAACTCAGTAACCTTGTTGAGGATAAAGAATTTCTGTAAACTCTCAGCCGCTGCGGTCTGAATTCCCTCAATAAACTCTTTAGATTTTTCTTCTCCAAGTTGTTTAAAATATTCTTGTACCTTTTCTGCAGAACCAAATCTTTTCTCTAAATTTTGAAGTCTCACTTTTACCTCTTGATCTACCATAGTTTTTGGAATATGCACCTCTACACCAGTTTTTTTAACCTCATCAAGATAGTTTTCAATAGTCTGTACGAGTCCATTTTCCTGCTTTTGCTTGAGAATTTCTTTTTGAATATAAGCTCTAAGTTCTGCATTGGTCTTTACCTCAGCATCCTTACCAAAAAGTTTTACAATCATCTCATCATTAAGCTCTGGAAGCACGATTTCTTTTATATCTACAACCGTTACCTTGAGTACTGCTGCAGCTCCTTTTTTGAATTTTAACACCTCAGGAAGTTTCTTTTCATCATACTTGAGTTCTACGACATCAGCCTTCTTTTGACCTTCAAAAGTTTTAGCCCAAAACTTATCTTCACTAAATTCAGCCTCTCCAAGATAGGTAGTTCCCTTCTCAATACTCTGCCCATCTTTATCAAAAAACTCAAGTCCCAACTTGGAAATAGTAGCAGCAGTAATGACATCAGTATCTTTGTAATCAGCATAATTTTTTTGGATATTGAGCAATGAATCCTCGATCTCCTGCTCAGTTGCTTCTATCTGCAAAGCATCCATCTTTACAGCTTCCCATTTTTTCCCCTTTACCTCTACCTCAGGATACACATCAAGAGCAAAAGTTACCGTAGTCACTCCCTTGTCCTCCTTAGTATCAAAAGCATATGGCTCACCGATAAACTTGATCTCCTGATTTTCCTTCAACAACTCTTGCAATGCTTTATTGATCAAATGCTCATTAATCGCCATAGCAATATATGCAGCTTGCATCTTTTGTTCTACCATATGCAAAGGTGCCTTTCCAGCTCTAAATCCAGGAATATTCATATCCTTTGCAAAATGCTCAAGAACCGTATTTTTCACTCCAGCCTTTTCAGCATCAGTAAAACTAACGGTGATCTGATAACTACTATTCTGCCCCTGTACAAGTTTTTTTTCCATCTGTTGTAGTGAAATAATAAAAAACAAATTCTGACTAAATGTAACAATTCTCCCCTTTTTTTCAAGTCAGATTTTTTTACCTTTGTCATCTCCCCTTCCACAAACCAATTCCCAGCTCAGAAGAGTACTCTTCAAGATTACTCACAGACCTAGCTCCCAAAACACACACAACACCCTTTTTTGTATACAAGTCAATAGCTCCGCACAAAAAAGCCTCCAATAATTTGCAAAGAAACGCAAAAATCGCTATACTTACTGTGAGTCTTTTACTATGATCATTGTGAAATGCATACTTCTTCACGCCCCCCTCTTAGTACCTGAGCAAAACTCCTTCTTGCATCAAGCATCTTCCTTTTAAGTATTGCAGGGCTAACATTTGCCACGAGCAACAGCTTTTCTTCTAAGGTACCTACTGAATATTTTGCCAACTATCAAATCCAAAAAGATCGAAATAGACTATTGGAACTTTTTGTAGACATTGATGCAAACAATAAAATCTGAAATATCGGAGGAAATGCGACCTACGCAGAGCTTCATACGATTATGACCAGAATTTTTCCTCATTTTCCGCAAGATTACAATTTTCAAGTCGTCTACAAACAATGTCAAGCCACGACCAAAGATATGCAACACAACCCGAATAGAGACAATTTTAATAGCTTTTTTGAAAATTGTAAAAATCCACTTGCAAGCTTAGTTTCAACCATTCAAGGGAAATATACCATTAGAGCCTCTGCATCACTCAATCCTAGTAGTGGACCAGCCCCACTTACAGTAACTTTCGATGCAAGAGCAAGTTCAGATCCCTCAAATGAAACCATCCCTTCAAGAAATTATTTTTGGTATTACAGAGATATTGATGGAACCGACAAACCAATTGGCTATGGACCAGTAGTAAGCTACAAGTTCAACGAATCTGGAACCTATCTAGTCCACTTAACAGTAAGAAGCTCAAATAGTGGTATTTTTGATGGAGAAGCCACTGTCTCAGTAAATGTGAGTCCAAAATCGGCAAACGTCATCATCTATGCCAACGGGAAAAAAATGGAAAAGCAAAAAGCAGTAAAAATAGGAGTCCAAGAAGCGAAAAAATGAGTAGTATTTGATGGGAGCGCTACCCTACCAATGGGGGGGAGAGAGATTTTGTCCTATAGACGAGATATCAGCTCAAGAGATGGATTTAAGTGGAGCAAAGAAGGCGATGGAAAGCCAGGCTATATCCACCTTCCTCTCCCAAGCCAAGGAGAATTCGCAGTCCAACTTACCGTTTTTGACAACGAAAAAAACACCATCAGCGAAAAATATACCCTCACAGTCTCAGACCCAGTTGCTACAATCAACCAAACTCCTGAAAAAGGGATGACCTCAAGCACATACAGCTTCTCAGCTACAGCATCCTACTCTCTCAGCTCCAGACTCAAGCTCTATACCTGGGAACTCTATGATACCGATGGGAACAAACTCGATACCCTCCAAGGTAAAGAAATCAAAAAACAGTTTAAAAAACCTGGAAACTATACTGTCAAACTCACTGTCGAAGACGAAATCTGACAAAAAAATATTGATACCGCTAATGTATATGTTGAGTCTACTCCGCCAATTCCTCAGTTTACCATTACCCCAACCAATACCCGACAATATCCATCAGAATTTACCTTTAATGCAGAAAGCTCAAACGATGTAGATGTAGCAAACGGATATGATGCACTGCAATACGAATGGAAATTCTCAAACCAAAATACTATCCAAATCACTAAAGTAGAAAATCAGAACAAAAAAATCACGGTACTCTTCAATGAAGTATGAACCCACCAGGTAACCTTAACCGTATCAGACAAATACGGAAAAATCTCAGAAATTACCAAAGATGTCGTAGTAGAATCCACACTCAGACCTCAACTCACAGTACGCCCAAAAGCATCAGTACGAAAAACCTATGTTACGTATAGTGTAAAATCAAATTTACCTGTTTTGAGTTATGAATGGGATTTTGGAGATGGAAGCACACCAAGAGTCAATCAATCCAATATCATGAAACATGAATACCAAAAAATCTGAAAATATCGTATCACGGTTAAAGCTACAGATGAAAATGGAAATACAAATACTGTTTATGATACCGTTTACATTGGAGAAAAAGACAGCCCAATCATCAGCTATGAAATTTTCAATAGCCAAAATATCAAACTCAGCGAAAATGACAAATGTGAAGATAGTGAAGGAGTCAGTCACAATGCCTATAGAATCGATAGACAAGAACCTTTTTCTATCAACACAGCAAGCTCAGTAAATGCACAAGGAACCAACAATCAGCTCCGTTATTATTTCCAAGCACAAAATGATGAAATTATCAATCATCAAAACTTTGGATATAAATTCAATAGCCTCGGCTGCCAATATATTGACTACTCGCTAGAGGACACAGGACTTGGGAAAATAGTAAAGGAAAGAATCTGGTTTAAAGTAGTAAATGCACTTCCTAGAGTAGATAATGTTACGATTCTCTTTCCACAGTACGGAAATGAAGTAGGAATCTGATTTCAACAGGGAAATAAGAGTCAAGACATCTTCAACACTGGAATTGATCCAATCATCGTAAAAGTCAATGCAAATGGAGCTTTTGATAAGGATGGAACGATCTCCTATTTTAAGCGATACTACTACCCAAAAGACAATCCAAACAAAATCCTCGAGACCAAGGTAACACCTGGCAATATCCCTTATACCTATTTCTCAGTCCCAAAACAGCCAGGAGAATTTATGTTTGGAGTAAAAATGTTTGACAACGATGATGGACACCAAACCAGTGAAGAAATCATTGGAAACTGACCGATTGTGATGTTTCCAAATACGGGAGGACAACCTGATATCCCAATCGTTACTCTCAAATCCGACAAAATCAATGTAGAAGTAGGAGAAGAAGTCACTTTTGACATCATCAGCAAAATTCTCTCGGATAGATCAGACTTTATCAAGGAAAGAACGATCCAGCTTGATTTTGATGGAGATGGTACCATCGATCTCACGACCAAAGATGACCGTGTAAAACATATCTATACTCAGCCAAATAACGCCAAAGCCCCATTTACCCCTAAAGCCTATGTGATCTATAGAGATTATAAAGGCATGGGAGAGGGAGCAAGCATCATCGTAAAAAACGGCATAAAACCTGGTCTTATCTATGCTCCTCTTGGAAATACTGTTTTTTTCAAAGATGTGAGTATAGGACATCTGATTGAAAGAGAAATCTGCCGAGATACCCTCCAATGTGAAAAGGGAAATAAAGCCTATCAAGATACCGAAATCGCTCAAAGAGAAAAAGATGATTACCTTCCACTTAAAAAGAAAACCTTTAAAGTCCAATACCCAGCCCCGGGTACCTATACCGTAACTATCAAAGCAAAGGATAAAAATGCAAATGAGGCTAGCAATAGCCTCCAAGTCACTATCCCAAAACACAACAAAGAAACAGAAATTATGAGCGGACTCCAATTTATTAGCCTCCCTAATGCCGAACACTCTGAAAACGGCAACCTAGAAATCTTCCTTGGGAAACAGCTCAACAACGAAGTCCTCCTCTATGTCAAAACCAATTCCTTCCAAGATAAATGTCGAATAGACAACAACATCTTCTCAGATAAAAATCTTGATGGAAAAGCCGATAATGATGTAGATTTTGGTTGTAATAGAATTATCACACATACCTATATCCCCAATACTGAATCAACCATTGGTCGCATCTTTTACCAACCAAACGGTACAGGACAAGTGATCAAAAAAGATTTTATCGTTACCTTTGCTAATTACGAAAACAATCTCCTCAATGATAATCTCAAGCTCCAACACCAAAAAATCACTGAGCTGATCAATAGTATCGATGATAGATCAAGTGTTGCCAATAGCGATCTCAAAACTATGCTCTTCAGCCTCAAAAATGAGCTAACTGACATCAATAAAACCAGATCCAACATCATTCAGATTGAAGACTTTTTGAGCAAAAAAACCACCAAACTCAGCCCAAAACAAGAAGAAAAGCTGAACGAAGTCATCATCGCCCTCTCTGATCACGCAACCCTCTCAGCCAAGGGTGCCAATAGCTACGAGGTCGCCAAACAGGAAATCCTCTCCTTCCTCCCGCTTGTCCTCCAGCAAGAGGCAAACAAACAGTTTAGCACCTTTGAAAATGCCGAACAACTCGCCAATAGCTGAGCCGATAGCAAAACTATTAGAGCTGCAGCTCTTGAGAGACTCTATATGACCATCGGTGCCAATGCGGTCGATCCAAGCAATATCTGAGCCAATCAAATCGGTAACGATGATTTCAAAAGTGTGGTAGAACCCAATATCTGTAAAATCGCTAAAGAACACAGTATTATCGCTGAGTACTGTTCCGAGAGCATCAAAAACGATACTTCTATCAAACTCATCCCCTCTCCTAACTCCACCACTCCGAGCAAAAAGAGTGGAATGCCCACAGCTATAAAGGTTCTCCTCTGGATCGTAGGAATCGTAGTAGTAAGTTTTATAGGGATCATTATAGCCTTTGCGATCAAAGCCAAACTCAGAGAAAAATACGAAGAAGAGGAATAATCCACCAGCACAAAAACACAACAAAGATCAGATTTTATCCTTTTAGTCTACCCTATGTTTACGAGAAGACTCTTTATAGGACTCCTGCTCTCCCTAGCAACGCTTACGCTCCTCCCCAGAGCCAATGCCACTTGGATCAATGAAAGTACCTCTCCAACTGATGTACTCAATCATATTATAGATCATGCAAACAAAAATCCCTCTACCAGAGTGCAGCATACTAAATTTGATGCAATCAATAATAATCAAGAATCCATTGGCGGTAGTAAATTCAAAATCACCGCAACACTTGCCTGGATCAAAGCAAATATCCAGCATTATCTACAATGGGTAGTCTTTCTGGGGCTGATAGGAGCAACTATTCTCCTGATCCGAAATGGATTTCTCCTCGTGACCAACAGTGCAACAGGTGGCTGAGATCTCAAAACTGTCAAATCCAACATCAAAAATATCATCATCGGTGTCATCGTGATGACCAGCTTCCTTGTCATTATCAAACTTGTCTCAGCACTACTCAATATCTTCTTTTCACAATAATCCTTTTATCCTCTCCTCGCTACCATGCTTGCTAAAATCAAAATACTGATCATCTCAGTGCTTCTCTTACTCCTAGGAGCGAGCATCCCTTTATGGTGAACCTATGCCACTCCGATCGGAAATGCACCAAACTTTGAAGATCACTTCGCCAAACCGATGACCGACCCCAAAATCGGAGATGGCAAAAATAAACAGCGTCAAGAAGCGGTCTTTGCCTTTAATGGCATCAGCAAAGATAAGTCTCTCAAAGAAAACATCAGGCTCCTCTTTTTCCCACAAAAAAAAGGAGACAAACCTGGTGGAATCCTCCGAGATGTCCTCAGATATGTCGGATATGTACTGGTCTTTATCTTCCTCGTCATCAATGCTGCCAATCTCCTCCTCTGAGCCAAAAACCCTGACAAGCTCAAGGAAGCTCTCAATACCTTCCTCGTGATTTTGATAGGAGCGGCACTGTATTTTGGAGCAGTATGGCTCTTTGGTAGCGTAATCAATTTGGAAGGATTAAATAGCACGAAAGACCTAAGCTGACAACTGACCTGACCTAAAGGTATCATCTTCTTTGTACTCAGCTTTTTGAAAGGAGCAGCCTTCTTCTTTGCGATTATTATGATCGTTATTACAGGCTTTCAGATGATGAACCCAAAATCTGGAGAAGAAGGAGGAGGAAAAAAACTCCTCAACAATCTCAAAGGTATCATTGCAGCCCTCATAGGTATGAAAGTGGTAGATTTCCTCTACTATATCGCCAGTCAAGAAAATTTTGCAAAGGCAGGAGGAGACTTTATTGTCACCATAGCCAAATTCCTCGCCTATATCAGTGGAAGCGTGATTGTACTGATGATCATCTACTCAGGATACCTCCTCATTGTTGATGGTGGGAAAGGAGAAAATTTCAAAAAAGCCAAAACCACACTCATCAATATCCTTTTAGCTGTAATCAGCCTCTTTTTCTTCCTCTTTCTGATCTATCAAATCTTTATGGAGTTCAATTAGTCTCTTACTTCTCAAGAATCTGGTCATTACGATCAGATTTTTTGGTTTGTATCTCGAGGGTAAAACAGTATAAAGAATCCTGAATTAAACGCTTTATACGTTTTGCTATCCAAATGAAACTCCTGATCTCATGCCCTTTTTGAATCACAAGCCTCCTCAGTTCTGAACTCAAAAGACTCAAATTTCAACCATTCAAGAGTTTTAGTACTGGGACTATGATAGAGACTGATCTCAAAGGACTTTATACGATCAACCTCCGATCAAGACTAGCCAATAAAGTCTATGTCCAATTAGCAAGTGGTAAAGTTAATACCTTTGATGAGCTTTTTACACTTATCAAAAATAGCAGCTACGGACTACGATCCTCCAATACCAATATAACACTCAAAATCAAAACCATCCACTCCCAGCTCTCAGCACCAAGAAGTATCCAATCCATCGCACATAAGGCACTCCTCGAAAGCATAAAACATTTTGGAAAAGCAGAAGAAACGCAAAACGAACTCTTTCTTTTACTCGAACATAACCAAGCAAACCTCTATCTCAATACCTCAGGTTCCTCACTCCACCAAAGAGGCTATAGAACACAAACCTGATCTGCTCCACTCAAAGAGAATCTTGCAGCAGCAATGCTCCTTTTCAGTGGTCGAAAATTTAAATCAGGACTACGAGACCCTTTTTGTGGTTCAGGGACAATTCCTATCGAAGCGCTACTCTTAGCAAAAAATATTGCACCAGGAAGTAAAAGACACTTTGCCTTTGAACAATTCAAAAATTTTGACCCTCATCTACGATCAATGCTCAAAGAGCAAGCTCAAGCACAAATCTATCAGGGGAACTACCAGATTATCGCCAGCGATCTTGATCCAGAGATGATCCGCATCGCTCAACAAAATGCAAAAAATCGAGATCTTGATAAAGACATTACCTTTAAAATAGAGGATGCTAGGAAAGCTGACTTTAATTTTACAGAAAACACTCGAGTCGTGAGCAATCCTCCATATGGCAAAAGAATCTGATCCTCAGACCTACAAAAGCTCTATCATACACTTGAGTCGCTCTGGACAGAAAAGAGCTATGGTGGAATCATTACTTCATATCCCAATTTCAAGCTTAATCCAGACTCCTTTCAACAAAAAAAGCTCTTCAATGGAGAAGAACCCTGCACCTTTCGGTACAAAAAAATCAACTAAAAAAACAAAAATCCTGACCGCATTCAGCTTTCCAACTTTTTTTCCAAAAAAAGAAAAAAAGGAGTTCATTACTCCAATTTCTCATACCTTGATGAGAGAATGGTTGATCTTGTTGCCTCACAGCGAGCCAAAGCATCTCTTAAACACTTTGGTATCTAGCGCTCTAGGCATCCCCAGAGATAAGAGTTCACTAGAATAACAAATCTCGCTACCTTGGATCCTCAAAGGGATTTCTTACACTTTTTAGGATAGTAACTAAAAAGGATAAAAAAATCTGATCTTTTAGGAGAGGAAAGTACCTTTTGCCACAGCATCCGCATACTGCTCATAGGATATGCCTTTCTTCGATAGTGAAATTGAAAAGTAAGCTATGAAGTTCCCTTTGCTTCCCTACCAAGTTTGCTACCAATGCGTCATCAGTACCTCTAGAGTAGCAAAATGCGGTAAATTTTACGCCTAGAAGACCTGCAAACGACCCTCATTGGAAAATGAAAGACAAACGAGGGAGAATCAAAGCAGTTTTTATCAGCTCTGGCAATCATTTAGACTACAAGAGGAGGCTCCCGCTCTTAACAGTACACCTACATAAAAACTGACTAGTGTCGTACTCGCTCTCAACACCTCATCCTCTACATAAGAGGAAGATTTGCTCAGATTAGACAATGCTGTGAGATTCAGCCATTGCAGTATCAGATCAGAAGTGATCCAAAATTTCATAAGCTCATAGCGAGTATGAAAGATTAGCCTTACACTCCTCTTCTGGCAGAATACAACCTAGGAATCAACAATACTTTTCCCAAGAAAACCATGCTAAAGACCTCATCAAGTATACCTCCTACAATGCCTATCACAAAGAGACAGAACATTAGAGATAGGATGATCATCTCAGAGAAGTTTTTCTCTTCTGCCTTGATGACGATATTATTATACTCCAAAAAAAAAATAATGCAAATTTTTTAGCACTTTTTTTTACTTTTTTAAAAAACGAATAAAATCTGAATGATCATCAGGGTTTTCTTGCATTAAAGATAAAAGAATCTCTTGCAAACGAGAAAACTTTTCCATATAGTTTCCATACTTTACTCGCAATGTAGGATGAGACAACACAATCTTAACCAAGCCCTGAACTGACCGATTCTAAAAACTGTTCTCACACTAGCTTTCCCAATCTTACTTGGAAATCTCTTACAAAGTACCTATCAGTTTATTGATGCATATCGAATAGGCAAACTAGGTAAAGAAGCTGTTGCGGCAATCTCCATCAGCGGACCTATCATTTTTCTAATCATTGCACTAGGGACAGGATTTGCTATGGCAGGCAATATTTTGATCGCCCAATACGCAGGAGCAAAAAAACAAAATCTAATCAATCATACCGCAGGTCAAACGCTGATTAGTACGATCATTATTTCATGAGTACTTGGACTTTTGTGATATATCCATGCAGATTCAATCCTTCAAATCATGCAAATCCCTAGCGAGATCATTGCACATGCACTCCCCTTTCTCAAAATTAGCTTTCTGGGACTAGGAGCTACCTTTAGCTTTTCTCTATTTCAGTCAATTCTAAGAGGCGTTGGGGAAGTAAAATTTCCACTCTATCTGATCAGTGCAAGCCTGCTCTTGAATGCGATTCTGGATCCTATCCTTATTGTGGGAAAACGAGGCTTTCCAGCCTTAGGTATTGAGGGTGCAGCTCGAGCAACCCTTATCAGTCAAAGTCTAGCAGCCATCATTGGAATATTCGTCCTTTTTAGAGGAAACTACGGAGTACAGCTCAATCGAAAACACCTAAAACCAGATTTCTGATTTATCAAAAAGGCACTTAATATCGGCTTTCCCTCCTCTATTGAGATGTCAGTACGTTCATTGGGAGTTGTATGTTTCACTTCACTAGTAGCAAGTTTTTGAACCGCAGCTGCAGCAGCATATGGCGCAGGTGGAAATATCTTTCAGCTCGTACTCATCCCTGCACTAGGACTCTCTGTAGCCATATCCACCATCGTAGGACAAAATTTAGGCGCCAACAACACTACAAGAGCTCAATCCATCACAAAACAAGGAGCAATTTTCTCCTTCCTGCTCCTCCAAAGTGCTGGGGTTCTAAGCTTTATCTTTGCACCTGAATTAGTAAGTATTTTTATCGACAAAGAAGGAGAAGTCATCAAAATTGGTGCAGAATATCTCAGAATTATATCATGTTCTTTCTGAGCCTTAGGAGCCCAATTTGCGCTAACAGGTATCTTTAGAGCTGCTGGAAATACTAGACTCACATTACTTCTTGCTATTATTATGCGAACTTTACAGTACGGAATAGGCTATTTTCTAGCAAAATATAGCAGTCGAGGACTCACGGGATTACGATTATCATTTCCAATCACCAATGCAATAGTCTTACTGATCTGCCGATATCTCTATCGCTATAGTAATCGAAATAAAAATCTGATTACTTGAGACGTAAATCAGTAAGACGATGCTGATATCCAAGACTAAGAAAATGCTGATTGATCAATGCGATCAGTTTTTTTTTCTGCTTAAAAATCTCAATTTTCAAATTTTGATCAGAAGTTTTAATAAAAAGAGTCGTATATCTGAGGTATCCAGTAATTTTTTCCTCAGCTATCACATGTTTATCAGGATCAGAAATCTCAAAAAACTTTTTGACCTGCTTGAGAGCAAGCATTCCAAGCATACGATAACCTTGAAACTTTTCAGACAAATTTTTACGAGCTAAATCCTGAA
Organism: bacterium; assembly: GCA_030528665.1. The sequence goes on along the minus strand of JAUMYK010000002.1, from coordinate 48,383 downwards.
AACTCCTCATCCTTCAGCAAAAAGTAAAAAAATCTGACCAAAGCATAGTGATTGCCACACCTTTTGCAATCAAAAAAACAGAGCTAGGAGTTGCTCTGCTTTCGTTTAATTGTTAAGCTTTTTTACTTTCACTTTCCTTTGATTCTGTACATCATTAGGAGGACATAGGCTCTGATCTCTTGGATGGTAGGAGTAGGATCTTTGATCACTGCATCTGTATGTAGTTTATCCATATGTCCTTGCCATCGTTGATCAGTAGTATTATTGTCATAGGTATTACCATAGAGTACTCTAGAGAGTACGGTTACAAGTTCAGCTCTAGAGACATGTTTATTAGGCATAAAAGCATCAAGTGGTGTTTTTCCATCAGAGTGGAGTCCCATGATTTCTAGTTTACACGCAGTAGTCATATAGCTTGAGAGTTCTGCATTAACTTGATCAGCATCAGTATAGGTATCACAGAATGGTTTATCTAGAATTGGCTGTCTATCAGTATATTTGAGGGTAAAGATAGAAAGCATCTTAGCAAGTTCAGCTCTAGTAAGATAGTCTAAGAGTCTTGCATCAGCTAAAGATGGCTGTGTAGTGATCCCATTTTCAAAAGCTCGTTTGTAAGCATCAATCATCTCGTTATCGGTAGGGATAGCTGGAGATTGAGGATCAGAATTTTGATCTTGAGTTTGATCTTGATTTGGAGTATCTCCACAAGAATTATCATAGTAACTGCGAGAGAAATCCCCCTGAGGACAATGATCTCTGATAAGAGCAGCTCATCCACCTCCTCATCCTGAAAATCAAGAACTTGAGCTTGAATTTCAATTATTGTTACCGTTATTATTCCCTCCAGCATTGTTGTTATTAAGGAGCTCAAAGTTTGCTGTGTAAGTGGTTCCTAGTGTAATAGGAGTAGAGGCACTTGGAGGAGTATTTCCTCAATTATCAGTCCAGTTTTTAAATTGGTATCCAGGATTTGGATTTGGAGTTGGAAAGATGATTTTTGAGAATGGAGCATTGTTAAATACTTTTTGAGCAGTTGTTGGATTAATGGTTCCATGTACTCCTGTTTGAAAAGCTATTTCTAGCACTTCTGTATCCAGAGTACTTGTTTGTTCTGGTGATTTGTTGCCAAGCATATCTTCTGCTTGTACTTTGAGGATATATTTTCTATTTTTATCTTTTTTAGGATTTGGGTACTCTATGATTTCATTTCCTGCTTGGAATGGAATTTCTGTGGTTCCTACCACTGTGCTACAGTTGCTTCCATCTGCATCACATTCTTGTATGCTGTAGATATATTTTGCTACTCATGATGGATCTGTAGCTTCAGCGATAGTAAAAGTGATAACTTCTGTTTCTGGGTTTAGTGTGGCTGTTGGGGTTTGTAGGTTTGGTCAGGTTTGGTCTTTTTTCACAGTTACTTCTACTTTGCCTTCCACATTGCTTGCATTAGTTTGAGAAGCTACAATAGCCACATCTCCTTCTGCAAGACTCGAAACATCAATACCTGTTTTACTAAAAGTTCCTCCAGCTTCACAATTGATTGTCATAGGGGAAAGATTTCCTATTATGATAATCACTGGCTTTCCAATTTCACTACAAGTTCCTGCAAGCGTATAGTTTGATACATTGGTAGCTGTAATGGGAGTCTGCGAAGTTAGCGTAACTGTTGGAGGAGTGAGGTTGATATTGTATGGAATGGTTAAAATACCTGAAAAACTATTTATTCCAGCATTTTCATTCCAGTTTACAGTAACTGTTCCCTGTCCTGTTTTTTTAATCTTCAGATAACCTCCATTTGGGTTTGGATTTCCTGCAGCATCAACATTTTCTACATCAGCCGTTTCAGTTACAGGCACAATAGAGCCATCTCTATTTTTTATTGGATTTGGGATAACTGGCACATACACCGTGTCCAGAGTCTTTTTTTGATCATTAAAGGTAGAATTTGCGACAAAAGAATAATGTGCAAGTGCAGAAAGATCAGAAAGCTGATTTTCTCTTGCACGAAGCTCATTTAATGCTGGCAAACTCGCAATATAAACAACATCTGAATCTTTAAAATTTGTCTTTTGAATATTTAAGTACTTCAAGGCTGTAAGTCTAGCAAGCGTAGAAAAATCTGCAATTTGATCATTAAACCAAAGACTCAAATGCTGTAGTTGCGTCAATGGAGCCAAAACCGTGATATCCTTGATACCGGTATTCGAAATTTCGAGATTCTTCAAATTCGTCAAGGTAGACAAGACCTCAAAATTCGTAAATTTATTGGTATTAATATACAAATACTCAATAGTCGTCTTTCCTTGAATTGGGGAAAGATCGGTAACATTATTGGACGAAAACTGCACATTTCTCAATTTTGTAAGAGGTCTCAGAGGTTCTATCGTCTTGGTATTTGGTAGATGACTCATAAAAATCGCCTCAAGATTGACCAAAGAAGAGAGCGCAGAAATATCAGAAATTGCTGAATTTGAAGTCAAATGGAGTTCCTTCAAAGAAGTGATATTTCCGAGTGGAGTAATATTAGAAATATTATTAAATGCCAATCTCAATTCTGTGAGTTTTTTCAAATCTTTCAGGGGTTCCAAATTCGCAATAATATTTCTGTTTGGAACATTGAGATTGCTGTTATTCAAACGAATTGTCTGTGCTTGCGTCAAAAACTGGATACCCTCCAAGTTCGTGATACCCTTTTCAGCCAAAGTAGTGGCATCTCTGAAATGTGCCATATTTGGGGCACGAAGTTCCCCAGCTGTGATATTTTGTGTTGGAGTACGAGTGGTTCCATTTACATTCGCAAGAATAGCATTCAAAGCTGCCTTCAAATTCGCATCCGGAATGTTTACCACATATCCGGCTGGAGCTGTCTCAGGATCCTGAGGATTTTCAAAAGATATGTAGGCAAATCCTCCACTCTGAACAAACATTCATCCCAAGAAAAAAGCTGAAAATAAGATCAATTTTTGTTTTTTTAAATACATTTTTTTTAACAAAAAAAATAAAAGCATCCGATAAATAAATTTTTACTATTTTCCTCTCAAAAAACAAGAAAAACATAAAAACAATCAAAAAAAACAGAGCCGAATATCGACTCTGCCTAAGATATAACATTCATCATTGTTTAGACAAATATTTGTCACGATGAATATCCAAAATATGCATTTTCTGTGGTAATGGATTGGGTACCCAATTGAGACCATAGGCTGCCATAATAGGAGCATATTCCTCAGTCGGAACACTACCACTACTCGAACCACAATAACCTTGCGAACGCCCATAACTCTTCGTTACCAACGAGATCGCTGACAGAAAATCTACCAAGTTTGCAGATAACTTTCCACCATAAAAATACTCTTTATGACCATCAGCATAGACTTTAGTAATAGCATTCACATACAAATTAAACGTCCCTGTTGTGACATCTACTTCACCATCATAAGACTCTACCCACAAATAATACCCATACTTCTCAAAATAAAACTGCTCCAAATCCTGAAGTTCTAACTCACTCTTGCTCAAAATCTTGAGATTAGAGACACGAGGTTCAGGTTCAACAGCACGATCAATAAATCCATCAAGATAAGCTTTCGAAGAACAAAAACCACCTGCTAAAGCACGACCATTATTAGGCATACGCAACCAAGCTGCAGAATTACGATCCAAAAGATAGTTGCGAACCTCACCATACTCAATCAAACAAACATCCTGAGCTGGCGTTCCTTCCATATCGTAACGATAATGAGCAATCATACTACTATCCGAAGGAACATCCCAGATTTCCAACTGCTTCAAAACATCCATAAATCCCTCCTTAACAATCGAAGAACCAATTTTGTCCTTGAAGACCATAGACACCTCGTCCGCAATATAGAGTCCAGAGAGCATATGCCCTGCCAATGCTTCATGAAATAATGTTCCCACCGCCGAAGACGATAAAATCAAAGGATAAATATCACTCTTGAGCTGCTGACGCTGCAGAGAGGATAAAAGCCCCTGACAATATGCTCGAGTTTGAGGAAAATCAGACAGTAAAGCATCAATACTCGTATACATACGAGAAAAACGATCAACAAATAAGTGTTTCTGCTCGTTTAACAAAGTCAATTCAAGATAGAGGTGAAAAATATCCTGATACTCAATAATTCGTCGCCCAAAACTATCAACGACAATCCACAGTTTACGAGAGTTCTGGATATCTCCAGATACCATCAATACTTCTTGAGACGTATAGCACTCTGAAACTAGCTGCTCAAAAGCAATACGCTGTTTTTTCTGCACTTTACCCAAAGGCTTGATAGTAAATGCAGCATCCTCGAGTTGTACTACCGCATCAGAGCTATCATAGCAATGATATTTATTATCCTCAGTACAAGAAGCATAAAAATCCTGAATCAAGCAATCAACTGCAATCGTTAAATGAGGAATAAGCAAAGAAATCATAGTCTCTGGATACTGCAAAAACAATGAATTCACAGGAAAGGGGAAATGAACAATCTTCTTACTATTATTATAGTACAAGGTAATCAACATTTCGGATATAGGACCAGTTGTTTGCTGATCAGCACTCATCCCATTGAGACAGGATTGAGAATAATTCTGATGCTCAAGATAACAAATCCGAATATCAGAAATAGAATAGGTTTGCAAATCACCTTCTGGATTTTCTCTTTTCACTTTTAAAGATCGTGCATAGTTCACAAGATATTCCATCGCATGAACCAATGGTAAATAATCAACTTTTGTTTTCATTTTTTTAAATATTTAATATTAGACATTTTTATATTTGTCAAAAGAGCATAAGAAAAAAAAAGAGAATGTCAACTTCTTTTCTCAAAAAAATGAAAAACCTGACATCCCCCCCTCCGATCCTCCTAGAAATCACAATTTCTCTCATCCAAAACCACCTCTACCAAACTCCCCTTGGGATACTCACCAGGAATCACAACATGAATATAGTTTTGAGTCCATCATTTAGATTTTCCATTTTTGACTTCCTCGATCAGCACCTCAAAACGCTTGCCATAATGCGACTCCACAAAACGGTCACGCACCATATCTCCAATCTCAATCAGCTTTCTATTTCTTTCTTTCCTGATCGCGTTAGGAATTTGATTGGGCAAGAGCGATGCTGGGATTCTCTCCGCCTTGTGATGATCAGAAAAAGGGAAAGCATGCAGCTTGGTAATACCATACTTTTGCACCCCCTCACAAGTAATCTCAAAATCCTCCTCCGTCTCTCCAGGAAACCCAGAAATAATATCAGCACCAATCGAAATCAGCTCCCTATCTACACGATCTAAATTTCTAATCTTAGTCAAAACCTCATCCAATTTATCACTCAAATAGCCCCTATTCATCGCCTTGAGTACCCTATCTGCAAAACTCTGGATCGAAAAATGAAAATGAGGCACAAATCTGACATCTTTCACAACCTCATAAAACTCATCGGTAATATACTGAGGATCGATACTAGAAATCCTGATCCTAGAGATGCTTGTCTGTTCTAAAATTGCTCTTAACAGCTCTGGAAATCTACTTTCATTTGCATTTCTGGTATCCTGACATCCTCGTGCTGCCAGATTGATCCCTGTAATCACAATTTCTTGACCTCCTTCAGCTTCGATTTGCTTAATCTCTTGGATAATCTCCTCCAAAGGTCTATTTCTATGCCTCCCTCTCTTAAAAATAGTCAAACAAAAGGAGCAATAATTATCGCAACCATTTTGGATAATAACATAATTTTTGGTTCGGAGCTTTTGATTGGGAGTTTTAAGTCCATTGGTAAAACTTTGCGCATCCTGTACAGGATCCTCATCCAAAAGCAAAATCTTGTCCTCATAAGGACGAAGCTCTGGATAATTAGCAAAAAAAATATCCCTATCCGTAGCCTGCCCTCTAGTAATACTTCCACATCCTGCGATATAGACCCTTTTGTCTTGATGAAGTTGATCCAAAATTTCTTTAATCCATTTAGACTTAGCTCTATCTGTCACCACGCAAGTTGCAACAAGAAAAATATCATCATCAGCCTGTTTGGTAACCTCCAAATGGGCAACCCATTTATTCAGATAAAATTTATTTACTTTACACCCAAAAACCTTATGCTCCATATACAGCTAGAAAAACCTGACTAAAAAATTGCCACCCATTGTAGTAAAAATACTCTAAAAAATCAACTAAAAAAATCTGACTTTTTTCTGCTTGAAAAATCAGCAGGAATAGTTATAGTAAAGTCGAAAACACTTTTTTTAGTATATAAATAAAATATCGAATGAAACTCGATGGAAAAAGTATTCAAGCCGCTATGATGCAACTTGTCGAAGAATACAAGCTTGATCCCTATCAAGTACTAGAAGTCATCAGAAACGGAATCAAATCTGGATTTAAAAAAGATTATCCCGAATTTAGGAAAGCAGATATTCTCGTAAACATCGAAAACGATGGTACCATCAGTATTTACAAAGCATTACTTGTAGTAGAAGAACTCGAAAACGAAGATACTCAAATTCTACTAGAGGATGCGCAAGAAGAGAGAAAAGATATCGAAATCTGAGAACAAATGCTGATCAATATCACACCAGAGAAACTCGAACTCTCCAGAATCGCTGCCCAAGCTGCAGCCCAAACCATCAAACAAGGTATCAAAAATATCGAAAGAGAAAGATTCTACGATAAATTTCAGGACAAAGAAGAAGAACTCCTCAAAGCAAAAGTACTCAGAATCCAAGCTGAAAGCATCATCCTTGATATTGAAGGTACAACTGTGGTCCTCCCACCTGAGGGACAAATTCCAAACAGACTCTACGAACCAGGAGAAGAAATCTTTGTGTACCTTAAGAGGATCAGTAGAGATACCGGAGGTATTCTGTTGGATATTACACAGTCGAGCCCAGACTATGTTGCAGCTATCCTCAAAAAAATCGTCCCAGAGTTTGAGGCAGGTAGCGTACAAATTGATAATATCGCCAGAATCGCAGGAAAAAAGACAAAAATTCTGGTTTCTAGCAACGAAAAAGGTGTGGATCCTGTAGGAGTCTTTGTAGGACACAAGGGAGATAGGATCAATACGGTACTCTCACTCCTCGATGGAGAAAAGGTAGACTTTATCGAAAGTGTAGAAGATCAAAAAGACTTGATCATCAGACTTCTCAAACCAGCACAAGTAGACTCTGTAGAGATCAAAGCAAATGGAAAGGTAACTGTAAGAGTAGAAGAATCTCAAAAACCACTTGCTATCGGAAAAGGAGCTAGCAATATCAAACTTGCTTCGCAACTCAGTGGATGTCAAATTGAAATCATATAAGTACCGTAATTAACAACAATTGCTCCGCTAAGACAGTGGAGCTTTTTACTAGGAGAAAACTAAGAAAATCTGCTACAGTCTTTCAATTCCTAGCTCATGCTAAATACATCCTCTTAATTCTTAATTATAAACTACAAACCATGATCAATGTACATTCCATAGAAACCTTTGCAACCCAAGATGGTCCTGGTATCAGACTCGTAATTTTTCTCCAATGATGCATGTTTAGATGTCAGTACTGCCACAATCCAGATACCATCCCTTTTGAAAATAGCAAAGCAAAACTAATGTCTGCTAAGGATATTCTCACCCTCGCTAATAAACAAAAAGACTACTTTGGCAAAAAGGGAGGCATCACCTTTTCAGGAGGAGAACCTCTTATCCAAGCGAAAGAACTCCTTCCCATCGTGAAAAAATTGAAATCTGAAGGATTCCACATTTGTATCGATACCAACTGCTATATCCAAACTCCAGAAGCAAGAGAGGTCCTAGCTCTGGCAGACCTCATCCTCCCAGATATCAAACAGATCAATAATGAAAAACATCTCAAACTCGTGGGACAAAAAAACGATCATACCTTTCAGACGTTAAGCTATTTGGAAAGTATCCAAAAACCCTACTGGCTCAGATATGTGCTCGTACCTGGCTATACCAATGATCCAGAAGACCTGCATCAGCTGGGCACTTACCTAAAACCCCTCAAAGCTATGGAAAGAATTGAGCTCCTCCCCTACCATAATCTCGGAAAATCCAAACGAGAACTTCTCTGATGGAAATATCCTCTTGAGCATGTTGCTGCAGCCACACGTCAAGACTTGGAAGCCGCTGAGCATATCCTCAAACAGTATGTAGACCATGTTTTTCTAAGAGGATAAACTCCTCTAGCAAGGAAGAATAAAAAAACCGCTCCAATACCAGCAAGTTCCGTAGGCTACCTTGAAAGCAAGCCAACCTCGAACGAACGACCCTGGCGTACTACGAGGTGGAATGTTGAAGAAATGCTAAAAAGTGAATCGGGAGACCAAAGGAGAGTGAAACAGCTCCTTTAAAAGACTCTTAATCATTGTGACTCTACGAAATCATAAAAAAAACTGAAAAAAGTCAGGATTCTCTTGATTTTAATATATAAATAGATATTGATATATTGTTTTATTTGATCATAAGTGGAATGAGTCAATGTATCTCAGGATTGAAGAATATCTATACTTTTGTAGAGGTTCTTCAACTCATTGCTGAGCCTAATAGAATCAAGATTTTGTGCTTATTATGAGATGTAGAAGCGCATCCAGCCAACTACTACAATCTCAAACTTGCACATCCTCAGGGACTCTGTGTACATGACATCATGAAAGTACTCAAAAAACCTCAGGCACTGGTCTCACATCACCTCTGAATGCTCAAAAGAGTTCAGCTCGTGACAACCGAAAGAGTAGGTAAAAAAATCTACTATCAACTCAATCACACTATCTTTGATACCTTCAAAAAAGATATCAAGACACTCTTCCACTTCAAGTAAAGCCTTTTATTCTTTATACTTCTCACAATGACCGTACAACACATTAGCTCAAAAGCAGAATTTGATGCACTTCTTGCCAATTTTAATGGAGTAATCCTTGCAGATTTTTTTGCAACATGGTGTGGACCTTGTAAAGTCCTCTGACCAGTACTTGATGAAATCGCTGCAGAAAGTAATCCTGATCAAGTAAAAATCGTAAAAATCGATGTAGATGAAGCAGGAGAACTCGCAGCAGAATATGGGATTACCTCAGTACCTACGGTATTTATCGGAGTAAAGGGAGAAATCAAAGAAGGATTTATGGGTGCAAATCCAAAAGAGTTCTACCTTGAAAAAATTCAACACTACGCTGCACTCTAAAACACCTCACACCACCAAAAAGAACTAAACCTGATTTAGGTTTGGTTTTTTGTATGGCTGAAAAAGCGCTTGCATTCAGACAAAACAATCACTATGCTTAGTCAGACTTTTTTACTTTTTTTCTCCAAGAATGCTCATCTACCTTGAAAACAAAGCTAAAGACTACCCGCTCACGCAGAGCATTCTTGCCAAATTCCCTAGAGCAGAGGTTCTGGAAATCGATCATTACAAAAATATCTTTGACAAAAACATCGGACATCAGCAGCTCACACCTGCCATGATCATCGCTAAGCAGGACCATATCCCACTCCTGCCCGTACCTCCCAATTACGGTCGAGCAGGCAAATCCTTTTTTTTCAAATCAAGTCTCAATTGTGTATTTGACTGCGAATATTGCTATCTAAAAGGAAACTTTAAAAGCCAATATAGTGTTATTTTTGTCAACTATGAAGAAATCCAAGCTGCAATAAAAAAACAAATTCTGACTCTTAGAGAAGAAAACTATCAATGACCGATTACCTTTTATGCAAGCAACTACTCCGATATCCAAGGAATCGATCCAATCAGTGAATTTCATCAACATTTTGTTCCATTTTTTGAACAATTTGATCAAGTCTTGATGGAGACCAGAACAAAATCTCCAAATATCTCCACTATCCTCTCCTGCAATAATGGGATTCCACCTCGCAATACCGAGTTTTCATTTTCACTCAATCCAGCTCCCCTCATCCAAACCTACGAAAAAGGCACCGCCTCCCTCCCAGCGAGGATCAAAGCCATCCAAACCCTTTGCCAAAAAGGCTATAAAATCTGACTCAGATTTCTCCCACTTTTACCAGTAGAAAACTATGAAACCCTCTATCGCGATCTCCTCCAACACCTCAAAAAAGAACTCAATTTTGATCAGATTTCTTCCATTTTTATCGCCTCACTCATCTACAATCGCTGAGATTTCAAAACGATGAAAAAACACAATCCCAATTCTGACCTCCGAAATCTCATCTCCCCTCAAGACAATCAACTCATCAAAATCCCAGATCCCACCTGGAAACATTTCATCCAAATTTTTAGAGAGGAACTCCCAAACCAAGAAATATTCTTTGACTATGTATAGCTTGTTTTTCATCACAAAAGTGCTTGACTTTTTCTTATAGTTCTCTATCCTCTACCTGTGAAATATAAAATAAAAGCATATGATACTGATTATTCTTTCATTCATCTTTGGTAAGCTCCTCTATCCTTACTTGGATCGTATTCTCTTTGGAGTCAATTGCTATATAAGCTATGAACTTATCATACTTTGGCAAATTGCACTTGATCAGCAACTTTTCAAAAACTGGGAAGAGATGAGCATAGAAGGAGTAATCCTCTTAGGACTAAGTGGTTTACTCTTGGGTCTCTGGTATCTCAATATCAAGATAGCGATAGACCTCTACCAAAAACAAAATCACTAACACACGAGTTGTGGTAATCCTAAGCTCGTGTTTTTTTTTAAAAAAGAGAGGCACAAATGCCTCCCTCCAAAACAAAATGTAAACAAAATGCAAATTAACCTTTCTTTTGCTTCAGATGCTTTTTCTGAGTTAGAAGAAGCTTTTGCAAAGGTTGAGAAGCTACTCCTTTAATTAGGGTTCTAATGGGTATTACACTAGATTCCTGCTCCTTTGGAATATCTATCGTCTCAATTACAATTTTCTGCCCTAAGATAGGGTCATACTCCTCCTGAATCATCAGTCTTTTTTCTTTTTTTCTCATAAACCTAAAATTTTATATTACACAGACACTATAAGAAAACCAGCGTAAATATCAACTTGTTTTTTCCGCCAAAAAGCATATCATTCTCCTACCATAAAAAAGTTTTTATCCTGATTTCCTCGATTATGACTACCATCTGCTGACGAGTCAATCTCAACAATCCTGACTATATTCACTATCACAATACCGAACGAGGAAAACCTACCTATGATGATAAGCTGCTCTTTGAGATGTTGATTTTAGAAGGCGCACAAGCAGGACTCTCTCGAGAAACCGTACTCAAAAAAAGAGAAAACTACAGAAAACTCTTTCATAACTATGATCTCAAGAAAATTATTGCTATGACAGATGATGAGCTCGACCGCCTGCTCCTCAATCCTGACCTCATCAGAAATAAACTCAAAATCCAGTCTGTACGCCAAAATGCACAAGTTTTCCTACAAATACAGTCAGAATTTGACTCTTTTGCCAACTATCTTCGAAAACGAACAGACTGAAAAGTCATCAACAATGATGTCCCATATTACAAAGCTGCTCCAAGCTCCTCTCCTCTCTCAGACACCATCAGCAAAGATCTCAAAAAACGCTGAATGAAATTTGTAGGTTCGACCATCATCTACGCCTACCTACAAGCCATCGGTATCATCAATGATCATGAAAATCACTGCCCTTACAAATAAGCCTCTCTTGCGATCGCTCAATTAAGATAAATTTTGCCTTGCATTTTGATCAAAATTCCCCATAGTTAGCCTCAAGATTTAGCTGTCAAAAAAACTATGGAAATCAAAAAAATCAATCCTGACGCCCAACAAAGCCTCTCCTCCCAGCAGAGACCATCAACTTTTTCTAGTTTTCTTGGACAAGAACCGATCAAATCAGTACTTGAAACAGCAATACACAGTGCCAAACTAAGATGAGGCAGTCTTGGACATATTCTCTTTTCTGGAGCAAGTGGATTTGGGAAAACAACCCTTGCTAGCATTGTCGCAAAACACATGCAAAGCAACATCAAAATTATCACAGGATATGCCCTTTCCAAACCGAGCGAACTCGTAAGTGTACTCAATAGCCTCGAGAGCTGAGATATCCTCTTTATCGATGAGATTCACCGCCTCAAGCCAAGTATTGAAGAAGTACTCTATATTGCAATGGAAGATTTTGTCATCGATATGGTAATGCCAGAGGGAGGCAACCTCAGACTTCCGATCAATCCTTTCACCCTGATTGGAGCAACCACAAAACCAGAGGCGCTCTCACAACCGATGAAAAATAGATTTGTCTACCATTTTCACTTTATGGAGTATAGCAAGGAGGAAAAACAAGCAATCATCCAGCACTATCTCGACTACTATCAGATTCAGATCACGCCACAGCTTCTCCCTGACCTCAGCAAAAAAGTCGCTTCTGTACCCAGAGAAATCCATAATTTTGTCATCAAGCTCAGAGATTTTGTTGTGAGTAAAAAAATTAAAATCCTGACTCCTCCATCACGAACGACCTTCCTCCACCAGAGCCAAATCCAAGATGGAGGAATGATGCCTATCCACAAAAGTTATCTTGAGATCCTTCAAAATGCAAATCGTCCACTGGGGATCAAGACCCTAGCTGTTCAGCTTAATCTCAACGAAAAAACACTAGAAGAAGACATTGAACCCCTTCTCCTCAAACTCTGAAAAATAGAAAAAACCTCAAAAGGAAGAATCCTGTTATAAGGAGAAAAGAAATCAAAAAAAGAGTCTCAATCCTGACTCTTTTCAGTTTTTCATCCTTTTTTGGAGATATTATCTCAATTTTTTATGCAAAGTGAGTACATATCGATAAGAAATCCCCATCAACAACAGCATAATAAGAACAATTTCCAAAACCCCAATTGCCAATACATCAATAATAATGTGAGAAATATAGTTGATCAAACTAAAATCAAACAAAACAAGCAAATACTGATCAAGCGGAATACTTGCTCCTACCAAGAGCAAAAGTGCTACCATACACGCAAATCCCAACACCATAAAAATCACTCTCAAAAACGGCTGTGCAATTTGCGAAGCACTTGCTCCCAAAAGTTTTTTGGCTTGAATATCGCGTCTAAAGTGGGAAAACATGGTCTTGAGAAAAAAGATTGCAAAATTGATGATCGTAACGAGCATAATCAGCACTACCAAATAGCCAAACGACTGGAGAAAGTTAGATAAATTGATGATATTCAGCACTCTTTTTTCCTGAGTTTTGATCGCATTGTCAGTAAGATCGTTCATATTGAGGATCAGATTTTGATGCTTTTCTAGTACAGATTTCATCGCCTCAAACTGTGCTTGATCATTGTACATAATATAGAGCGTAGAAGGAAGCGGATTCTCCAAATCATATTTTTTGAGCGTAGTGGTCAGATCGCTTACCCTTTTCTCTACAAAGGCAAGGGCATCCTGTTTAGAAGTATAATCAACCTTAAGTCCCTGCGATTCCAACTGAGATTTGATAGTAACTGCCTGCTCTTGCTGATCATCAAAACCATCCTTAAGATAAATATACACTCCAAGCTTTTCCTTCATACTGGTGTTGAAATGATTACCGTAAATAGCTCCAGCCAAAAAGACATTCATAATAAACAGTAAAAATCCCATCAAAATACTGATCATCACCAGAGGAATCCTATATGCTTTGATCAGTGTTGAAGTATCTTTTTGAATAAGATTAAAGCTAAATCCTTTTTTCATTGCCTGAATATAAAAAAATTAAAAATCTGATCTTATTTTCTGATTTGAAATAATTTTTTCGCCTTGATAAATTTCTCAAACAGCGAAATCTTATTTTGATAAAAAGCCAGCTGCTTATCAATAAATTTTAACGAATCCTGATACTTATTGAAATAGGCAATCATCTGCTGGGCATCTTTATACTCCTGCTCCAAAATATAGATCTGAATCAAATTGTAAATCACTTCAGCATCCTTATTATCCAGAGCAAAAGCATCTTTGATAAATCCTAGCCCCTTGGCTCTATTACCATACCAATACTCACACAACCCATAACACCTGAGAATCTCGTGATTGGTCGCATTCGTCATATCCATAGCTTTTGCGAGATAGGATCTTGCTCCTTTTCGATTATTTTTCTCCATCTCGAGCAAACCTTTGATATACAATCCCAAAGGATCATTATGCTTTTTTTGTGCATTGAGAAAATCGACCGCCTTGTCAGCTTTGCCAATCTCTCACTTGCGATATTGAATATCTGCTATCTGCAAAATCGCATCTTCATTACTCGGATCACGAGTCAAAATCTTGTTGACTAGCGTGATTGCCTCATCAAATTTCCCCAGCTCCTTAAGCTCTTCAATCTCTTCAATCAAACTGTCTGGAATATATACCATGTCCATCTTGCTACAAAATAAATCATTTCCTAATGATAGCCAAAAAATCCAAAAAACTCAATTTTTTTAAACAAAGCACAAAAATATCCCTTTACATTTTTTCAAAAGAAAGAAAAAATCTGATTTTCACCATCAAGATAAAAAGCCACAATGACCAGTTCAACATTCAGAATAGCTAAAAATCGCAGTGTATACTCCTTATAGTATCTTTTCTTTACGCAATATCCTCGCTACCTATAGTACGATGCGGACAATCTGATTTGTCATACTAAACATGATAAAGCATCTTACCTCTTTACTAGTCATGCTGAACTTGATTCAGCATCTCTTAGTAAGTGATGGAGATTTCTGATCAAGTCCGGAATGACGAAACCACAGCCATGTTGCTTGTCCCGCACACAGTTGCGGGGAACTTGATTGCGTCATCCTGAACTTGATTCAGGATCTCAGATTGCGGATAGGATTCCGGATCAAGTCCGGAATGACAGGCAAGATCAAGTCCGTAATGACAAGGAGATTAAGTCCAGAATAACAAGCAATTACTACTCTTCACTCTACATTCTGAACTCTTCACTGAAGAAATAGCTCCCCCTGCCCTACGGGCATCCCCCCTCATTGAGGGGGAACTTTTATTAGCTAAGCTTATAGAGCTAAATCCTCCCTCAATCAGAATAAACTACGAACTACATTTTCCCATAGGCTGAGTCCTCCCTCGATGAGGGAGGTGCTGAGCGAAGCGAGGCGGAGGGAGCTAGAGATTGCAGATCAAGCACGGAATGACAAGAAACTGAAAATCTTCACCCTACATTCTGAACTATAAAAGTGAGGGAATTGCTGAGCAGAGCGAGACGAAGGGAGGAAAATACTAATACACTCCTCATACCCCCACACCTCCCCACCAAAAACTAATCTTGAAACTCCTAGGAAAATCCTCATACTCAAATCACTTTAGTCCCTAGTCGCTCAGAGATATGACAACTCCTTCACTTGCTCAGATCAAATCCCAGCTTGCATCAGGTTTTTTCTGATTTTGGCTCAAACAACGAAAAACTACTTTTCTCCTCCTGAGTATGATCATCTTGATTGGTATTTTTTCAATGATTCGTATCCCAAAAGAATCAATGCCTGAGATCCAATTTGGTATTATTAGTATCACGACACTGTATCCAGGCGGAAGCCCTGAAGATATTGATACCCTTATCAGCGAAAAAATCACGGATAACATCAAAAATCTAGAAGGTATTGATAAAATCACTGCTACCGCTACCGATAGTGTCTCCAATATCATCGTTCAACTCAAAAATGATACCAACGCAAGTGATCTAAGTACAAAAATTCAAGACGCTATCAAACAGCTCTCCCTCCCAGAAGAGGCAAAAGACCCTATTGTCACAGAGCTAGATACCAAAACTAGTGGAAAAGTAATGTTTGATCTCATACTCTATAGTCAAGATACAAACCTCTCACCCCAAGCTCTCAGAGCAAAAGCTGATAGCCTCAAACACGCCCTAGAAGGCAAAGGAAACATCGATACGATAGTGATTTGAGGTGCTTGAGACTATACAGTAGAGGTCTTATTTGATCAACATAAACTAGAAACTCTTGGGCTGAGCCTCCCCTACCTGGCAAATCTTATTCAATCCTACAATAGCAACCAACCACTTGGAACACATAGGATTGATACCATGCAATACTCCTTTAGAATCGATGGAACATTCAAAGACCTCCAAGACCTCAAATCTCTCCAGATTCCTCTTAATACCTGAAAAACCATTCGTCTTGATCAGCTTGCAGAGATCAAACTGCATTATGACCAAGACAGCTCGCTTGTAATCTGAACCACCGAATCCCAGCCAAAAGCCATCGGAAAAGCTGCACTCAATCTTACTTTCAATAAACGCTCAGGAACAAGCATCCTCTCAGCCTCAAAAACAACCAAAAAACTGATTGAAGCAGAACTCCAAAAATCCAGCTACCAAGGGATCAAAAGTTTTTATACGCTTGATCTTGGTGAAATTCTTCGTGAAGATTATACCAATCTCGCAATCAATATGATCACTACCCTAATGATCGTGTTTGCGATTGTATGGTTCTTTGTCTGAGGGCTTGAATCTTTTTTGGCTACAATCTCGATTCCCCTTGCTTTTTTCATCACCTTCTTTGTACTCAATAGTTTGGGCTATACGATGAATTTCCTGACCAATTTTTCACTCATTATCTGTTTAGGAATCGCTGTTGATACCGCTACAGTAATCATCCAAGGAGCCAACGAAAACATCAAACTCGGATATCGCCCTCTTTATGCCGCACTTTTAGCAGTCAAAACCTACAAAAATTCTCTCATCTCAGGTACCGCTACCACCGTAGTCGTTTTTCTGCCAATGATGAGCCTACCTGGAGTGATGGGCGCATTCCTTGCCTATATTCCGATCACGATTTTCATTACCTTGATCGCCTCACTCTTCATTTCTCTGACAATCACTCCCAGCCTCTTTTTCAAAAGTAGAAAAAATCCTGACCACTATCACGCAAACCCTGATACCGAAGCCCTCCTCAACCCCTCCCTCCAACTCCTCCTCCAAGAGGAAAGAAAACATAAAACCGCAAACTCCTCAATCCCTTCCCAGCAAACTGAAAGCCGAAACCACCGCCTCCTCTCTCGCCTCAATTACCGATACAGCCAAAAGAGTAAGCACATCCTCAAATCAGCACATAATAGAATCACTATGATCCTGATCCCCTTGATCATCTTTTTGGCAACCTTAATATTTATCAGTCCACATATCGGTTTTATTATGATGCCAGCTGCAGACAATGAATACCTCTCGATCACGCTCGCAGGCAAATCAGGTCTCCAGCACGATACTACCAAAGAGCAGCTCCCTCATATTGATACCCTCCTCGCACAGCTTCCAGAGCTAAGAAATTATGTTGCCAAAGTCAAAAACAATACCATTACTGTAACAATTCGCATCCTCCCTCAGTCAGAGAGAAAAAGATCAAGCTTCCAAATCGAAAGTGAACTCGCTCAACAATTTCAGACTTTTATGACCAAAGGTTTTCAAGTTACCGTAGCAGTAGACAAAGACTGACCTCAATGAGGAAGTACTATTGGAATAAAACTCCTAGCAGAAAATAATAGCCAATTAGATACTCTAACTAAAGTTGCCAGAGATTTCAAAGAGTACCTTGCATCGCTTCCGGGAACCAAAAATGTCAAAAGCTCTAGTGAAGAAGGAGCCTGACAATTTGTCTTCCAACTCAATAAAGAGAAACTAGCACTTCTCAACCTTACCCCAAAAATGATCACTCCTGAACTGTACTTAGCACTCAATGGTCTCCAAGCTGGAAGTCTTAAAGTCCAAGATGAGAGCTACGACATCTCGCTCAAATACGCAAACTTCTCAGATCAGGCATCTCCAGAACAACTTATGAATAGCATTATCAATACTCCAGTAGGCAAAATAACACTTGGAACACTTTGAGACTATGTCTTTAAACCAGCAATCAGTACCATCTCCAGAGAAAAAGGCAACATCACAATCACCATCGGCTCCGACCTCCACAAAAACATCAAAGCCGAACTCATCAACGCACAGCTCTACGCCTTTGCAGAAAGCTACGATTTCCCAGCAGGCATCAGCTATGAAAAAGGCTGAGAAACGCAAGAAAATGCTGATCTACTAATAGCGATTATAGGAGCCTTTTTCTTCTCCTTGATCATTATCTTTGCAATCTTGGTACTCCAATTCAATAGTTATAGTCAGCCATTGATCATTAGCTATAGTATCATAATGGGATTCACAGGTGCAACCTATGGTATGCTCATTACAGGTCATCCCTATTCTATGATGTTTATGATCGGTTTTGTCGCACTCACAGGTATCGTGGTCAACAATGCCATCATCCTGATTGATACCGCAAATGAAAACCAAAAACACTGAGAAACCAGATCACAAGCAATAAAAGAAAGTGCAAAATCCAGACTTAAACCCATTTTAAGTACCACACTCACAACCGTGATCGGACTCTCAACCCTCACAAGCGATGGCTTCTTTGCACCACTTGCCTACACCATTATGTTTGGGCTGAGTATTGCGACCTTTATGACACTCTTTTCTGTGCCAGCACTCTACCATGACCAAGACAAACTCAAACTCCTTATCAAAAGAGCCGTTATCAAACCTTTTCTCCTCCTCTTAGCATTGCTCCTAATGCTCGCTAGCTGTTATCTGATCAGCATCCTCATGAGAGTCTCACTCTGGGAAAACCTCTATAGCAAAAGCGCTACTATAGCATTCCTCATCGTGGGAAGCATCTTTCTCATCGCCGCAGAGATGAAAGCTAGCTCCACAGGGAAAACCAGCCGAAGACAAAAACTCATCAACATTGAAAGCTATCGCATAGATCATAGTCCCGCTTCTCCAGCCAAAATGCTTAAAAGAATTGCACTAAAAATCTGACTCTTTCTGAGTCCAATCCTGATTGCATTTCTCGGATCTCGATCCTTAAGCCTCCTTGGCATCAGTCCTGAACTTATCACACAAGCACAGCTCATCCTCCTTACCCTAGGATATATCTTCTATATCGCAGGCAATCTCTATAGCTTTTGGACAAGCGAGGACAACCAATTTCTCCATGACAAACGAAGCAAAACAGGTATTCGTGACCTCACTATTTCCCATCCATCACAATCTGATTTCTAAGCTCTTTTCTCAACACTTTATACTGAGGCAAAAATCACGCTACCAACTGCCAAAACCCAGGAGCGTGGTTTTTTTCAATCAGATGACAAGCCTCATGCACCACCACATACTGAATCAATCTCGTAGGCAGATGCACCAGTTGCTGATTGAGCATAATACGATTGTCATAACTGCAAGACCCCCATTTACTCTTTACCAGCCTAATACGCAGTGGAATCTGAGAAAATCCCAGCTGCTGTGCATATTTTTGCAATAAGGGATCCGCATAGGCAAACAACTCTTCAGCAAAAAAACGCTCCCATTCACACTTTTCCTCCAGCTGAGGCAAATCACCCAAAGACACCCTCTCTCCAAAAAGCAGGACTCACTCAGAAGTAAAAATCTGATTTTTTTGCTTTTTATCGAGCTTGTGCTGAAGCTTCGCACCCAAAGCCTGCATTCTACGGAGAAAATCCTCATTCCCTTGCTGAGATACTGGAATAATCAACCTGACCTTCCCCTCTCTCACTTCCGCCTTAGCATAACAAATCCCCTGCTTGTATACTATTTCCATCATGAATTCCAAAAATTCAACATTAAGAGTAAAACTTCACTCTAGCCTCTCAACTGAGCAATCTCCCTATCCATTTGTTTTTTAACAGCTCTCTCCTTGAGTATCTGCTTTTTCTCTACTTTTTTAAACAACTTCCCTAGCCCCAGCTTTACCTTGATAAATCCTCACTTGCTTACAATAACTTCTAATGCCAAAAGCACCATACCTGGCTTGTCCAAAGCAGCTGCAATCTTAGCAATCTCCCTCTTATGCAACAAAAGCTTTCTCTTCCCCTTTGCCTGATAATGGGGTGCGAGGATCGGAGAAGTCTTTTCATACAACGGAATATCCATATTGTAAAGCCATAATTCCTGCTTATCTAAGGTCACAACTGCATTCTGAATATTGATATGCCCCGTTTTAACAGCCTTGACCTCAAATCCCTTCAAAACAATTCAGGCTTGATACTCTTTTTCGATCTGATAGTCAAAAGTAGCTCTTTTATTTTTAGCAATCACGCTCATCACATAAGGGTTAGGAGACAAATAGCTTACTTGTAGCGAATTTTCCTTGCAAATCAAGAATAAAATTTGTCATAAAAAGTTTTGACAAAGAGAAATAAATAGTTATACTGAGCATTCTTTAAATTACATAAAAAAATGAAAACTGATTTTATCCCACTGCTCCTCGTAGCCCTCGGTTCTGCCTTGATTGCCTATCTCATCGCCACCCTCAGATTTCATCAAAAAATCGCTCAACTCAGAAAAACTGCAGTACGCCAGTCTCGCAGCACCATCCTCTGAGAAGTCACCGAAAAACTCACTCCCCTCCTCCCAGAATTCCCCTATCATACCAAAGATATTGTATTTTTGGGCAAAGGCGTAGACTATGTCGTATTTGACGGTCTCTCGCAGGGCAAGCTCAAAGACATCATTTTTCTTGAGATCAAAAGCGGAAACTCTCAACTCAATAGAAACGAACTCCTCATCAAAAACTATCTTGCCCACTACCCAGTCAAATACGAACTCCTCCGCATCAAATATTAAGCTCCTACTCTCACTTCCATTCCCATCTATCTCCCAAAAGACAGAATCATTTGCATTATCCTTAAGAATAGCTACAAGTAAGTATTTATCCTTTTATCAAGAAAAAATGAAAAAAAACCTGATACATTTTTTCAGTATTGGTACTAGCATAGCACTCTTGAGTCTAATGGGAACCTCTGCTATGATGCCACCAACTTTAGCAAGCTTTCTAGTAGAAGAAGTTCAAGGCAATAAAGCACTCATCTTCAATAACGATTTTGGTCCTTTTGAGATCAGCTTCCTCAACTGCCCAGAGTTAAAACAACAAACAGGACAATATGTAACTGCCCATTTTGGGAAAAATACCTATTTTGATGATGGAGATACTATTACCTTTAGCAATGGAAAAAGTTGCACTATACAAGATGTAGACTCCAATTTTGATGAAGACAGAGACCTTGAGGGAAGATACCGAGGCAAGAGCTGTGAACAAGCTTTTGGGGCAGGAGCATATCAATCCCCATACGATAACGACAAAAGCTGCATCTGCAAACCAGGATACCACTGGAATCTCTGAGAGACAAAATGTATTCCAAACCCTACAACAACACCGCCTGCAACAACCACAAACACAGCCCCAGCTCCACAAGCCATATCTCCAACTACTCCATCTACCACAATTGCAGCGATAGGCTTGATCGAACTCGAGCTTGCCAAGGATGCACTTGGAGCAAAAAATATCGCAGTACTTGATGGACTTGCAAAAAAAATCAAAGCTACACAACCAGCTACTCAAGCAAAAATCAAAACGCTTATAGAAAATTTCACAATCAGTAATGACCTAGCTACAAGGTATATTGGGATATATCTCAGCTCAGTCCTCGGATAAATCCTATCCCAAAACTAAGTCCGCAAGAGAGAAAAAGAGTCTTTTCTGCGGGCTTTTTTGTAAATAAGAATCTATACTCTACTAATTTCCCCCTGCCCTTCCCCCAAATAACAAGAGAAATCCCCCTCCAGTACAAGCAAGTTCCGTAGGCTCCCTTGAAAGTCAGGAAAAACTCTAGCGAACGACCCCGGAACCCACGAAGTGGGAGGGAGTGAGCTTTCGTAGTTTGTTCGTGAGAAACAAGTTTACTTACTTGCACTACTGGAGAAAACATTTTTGCGGGATCATGTCCCGCACTCCGATGCGGGATTTTGCGCTCAAAAAATGAGTCGGGTGGTTTAAAGAGGGCGAAACGCCTCCTTTATTCATCAAAGTGGAGATTCTGGATCAAGTCCGGAATAACAAACAAAACAACCTCAGAATAACAACTATCAAAAAAAGTCTGAACTCAACATTCAGGCTTTTCTTTTTTTCTTATGACAAACAAACCACAGAAAACTACAACATATCCTATATAATACTTAAACTCCAAAAGCTGGCAACACCGCAAAATCAATCTCTGCTCGACTCACAACCTTTTTGATACCCAAATCACTCTCTGGACGATACTGCTGATTCCACGGACGATCTATCAGATATACAGGAATCCCAGCCTTTGCCAAATCCCTTGCATAATGCAAATTATCATCGACCATCACTTCTACTCCACGATTATGGCATACCTCTTGCTTGGTCTGCTGAGGATAAGAAGAATCATGATAATTACAAAATACCACCTCATCAAACAAATCTCCATAATACTCCTGCATCCAAGCCAGCGTTGCCTCCTGTACCAAAGGTCCCCTCGCTGTGATCGCAATCAAACGATGCCCTGCTTCCTTCGCCTTTTCCAAGACCGCTCTCGCACCCTCAACTGGCTGTAAACCTTCTCCACGATGCGGATCCAACATTCCATCAGTAAAAAAACTGACTGCATCCTGCTTTTCTATCTGCTCAAATCCAGGAACACTCGGGATATAATACTCGACCATATCCTGTCTCTGCAATGGAAGCCCCTTGATCTGGTAATTATGATAAGCAAGGACATAGTCCAAGGTCTCAGATAATACTTCATCAATATCTACTCCAATAATCATATATGTTTTACTTCAATACATTAAAACTTGCATTTAGGAGGAACAGCGCTCTGCCTCGATCCTATTTTGAAACTCACTTCCCAAAATCCTATACCTCCCGATATACTGCTCAATATTACTCTTTTTTTCATCCAAGAGCTGAGCATAGGTATTGTGCAATTCTGACAAAAACTGAGCATCCGAACACCCCTTTTCCTCTGCCAAATGAATCAACTCTAAATACTGATCTTCCAATCTATATTTCTGATCAATAATATCTCAATTTTTCCCAATTAGATTGTAAAAAGTCACTTCCGCTTTTTGAAAAATCAGTTCAAAACCTGAATACAATGCAATTTTTTCAGCGTGATTTTGACGCAAATAGAGAAAACAGGTCGTTAACAGGAGCAATCCTATAATCAATCTCACAATATTATTGACAAAAGTTTTCCTTTCCTCCTGTGTCATTAGCACTTTCCCAATCAAACTAAAAATCCAAAATACGCTCTATTGCTCCGATTTTCATTTTCAAAACAAAAGCCTGCTTATCACAAAAGATAAGTCGGCTTAGGTATAAAAGCGTCTCTCTAGAGTGATCCTGTCACAAAACAAACTAGTCTTTTTTATCAGATTTTTCTTTCTTTGCTTTTTTGCTAGTCTTTTTAGTCACAGTATCAATCCCAGACTTCACATAAGAGTTAAACATACCAGTTACCAAAGCTACTCCAGCCAAAAGCAAAAGAATCCCCCAAACAATACTTCTCAAATGCCAAAGCGCCCACAAGATCAAAATTCCTCCCAAAATCGTAGTAATCAACTCCTCTGTCGAAGAAGATTTCCACCATTTTGCTACTCCAAGTGCAACTTTCTTGGTCTCTTCAGCCTTTTCCTCAATTTTTTCACTCAGTTCTGCACTTACTTCAGAGATTTTATTTGTCATTTCATCAACTTTCTGTCCCATAGTTTTTTCTTTTTTTGTCATCACAGATGGCAATTAGAATATAAATACACTCCCCTTTTACGGTTTTTGCATAGATATGCAAGAGATTTTTCAAAAAAAATAAAAGTCTGACTTTAGCATCATATACATGCACGGATATCGATTTAGTTAATGATATCAGCAGCATAATGAATTGTCGTATAAACCATATTTTTTTGCTGATCTATAGCAAAGCCAACTCCCATCTGCGTATAGTGAGGCATCATAATCGCCTTGTAATGCGCTCCATTTGCTCCCTCTCTCATAAAAGCATCAAAAGTCTTTTTGGTTACCTCAATCATTGCCGAGCTACAATCCGCACTCGAACAACGATATCCTCTATAGCCCATACTTTCAGAAAAAGCTGATCTTCCACGACCTGGACTCGCAAAACGAATCCCCAGCTCAGCAAACCATTCCTGCAGTGATGCATAATTGTAATAGCCATCATCTGCTTTTCTCTTATGTCCTACATAGCCATTTGCAACTTGATACTCAGACCATAGCGTAGCCGATCTCTCCAATTCACTATGATATTGCAAAGGAGGCAATCCCTGCTCAATTCTCGCATCATTATGCCACTGAAGCCAGGTCTGTCTAAGGATTTCCGCATCAATCCCTGCCAAATGGATATATGACTGCCCATCTGAGGAACGAGAAATCTGCAAATCCTGCTTTTTGCCAGTCAATTTATACTGAGTCCAATGCAAAAGTTCCTGTACCAAAATACGCACTTCAGATTTTTTTTGTACCTGAGGATCACTCAAAATCGCAGACAATGCCTGCAAATACTGTTTTTTTTCTGTCGCATTTTTGGAGGCAAGCTCACGCTCAAAAGCACTAATAAATCCCTCGGTCTGTGAGCTATAAGCACCCACACTGCTTCCTAACAAAACAATAAAAACCATCACTACAAATCAGATTTTTCTTTTCATTTTTCTTCCTACAAAAATAAAAAAAGGACATCAAGTCCTCTACTCACGGCAGACTAAAACGGCAAACGCAATCCTCGCCATACTACTAAATCTTTCAATAAAATTACCAATCCAATCAGCATCAAAAACCAAAAGAATACCGTATTTACCCATCCATCAATCAGGGCAAATTTCTCCTTTTTGATCCTAAAAATATGCTGTATCAAGACCATCCAAAATCTCCCTCCATCAAGCGCTGGGATCGGTAAAATATTGAAAAAAGCCAGAGCCAAAGAAAGCATCCCTCCAAAACCAAGGAAAATCAAAAATCCATAACTATCCAAAAGCTTCTCTCCGAATTTCACAGCTCCTAGAGGTCAGGTCAGCTGTTGCAAAGCTTCCTTGCTCAATTGAGCATCAAATGAAAAAAGTTTCTTTCCGATATTTGCCAATGCGCCCATGGTCATATTTCGTTCTCACTTAATTTCCTTGAGCGCAGCAAGCATCGCCTGAGGTAAGGGAAATTTGATCGGCAAAACCTCAAGATCACCATATTGAGTCAACACGACTCCAAGCATACAACTCTCCTGACAATCAAAAGTCAGCCTTTTTTCTGCCCCTTCTTCTACGATCAACAACTGATGAGTCTGCTGAGTATCCAAGTTTTGCAACGTAGAAGCAAGTGTCAGAGAATCAACCGACTGCCCATCTACCTCAAGAATCTCCGCTCCCAAAGGCAATTTTAGCTGATCAGCAATCCCACCTACCAAAATATTTTCAATCACCGCAGGTCCTGTCTCGAGCTTACCACGCAAAAGCCCCTCTTGCTCAAGAAACGACATACTAGGAGTCAGATAACTCTGCGGATAAATCCCATGAATACGCTCAGGCAAGACAGTAATTGGCTTGATTCCTATAGTAAAGAGGGTCGTAAAAATAAGGAAAGCAACCAAAAAATTCATCGCCACCCCAGCCAAAATAATAATCAATTTTTTGTAGAGCTTAGCATTTTGAAAGGCATCAGGAGCATCAGCTTCATTTGGATCGCTTCCATCCTCCCCCTTGAGTGAAACAAATCCTCCCAAAGGAATCCAATTGAGCGTATAATCAGTCCCTGACCTATCAGTCCAGAGAGTACAAATTTTAGGAGGCATTCAGATTCCAAACTCTTTGACCTTCACACCAGATTTTTTGGCAGCCCAAAAATGCCCCAATTCATGCAAAATCACCAAGACCATAAAAAGCACTATTCATAAGATAATACCTAACATATATCATTTTCAAAAAAAATAAAAAACCTGACTCAAAGTGTAGATATTTTACCTCCAAATGCAAGAGAAGAAAACCACAAAAAAATATAATTAAGAATAAAATAGTGCTTATTTTATTATTCCGATATAACAAAATTTTCTATTTTTAAGCGCCTTGTTAAGTTTGTATTTGCGTATATCTTTTCAACTTCCTGAAGTTCATCTGAAGTAGGAAGCTCTACATTAACAATCGGCGTACCAAGAGTTGTAGCTTCTTTTTGTTCTCCTAAGGTGATTTTCAAAATCGTATAAGGCACCTCTTTATCTCCTTGAATCAAGCGAGAAAATACCTCATAGTTTTTAATATCCTTTGGCAGATAATAAAATGCTGCACCTCCAAACCAAACTGGATCTCCCTTACCCTCCGTATCATACCAACCAAGTTCCCCTTCTTGAACAAATCTAATTGGCTCTACTAAGACTATTGCATTTTCAGGGATAGGATATTCCACGCCCTCTTGCAAAAGTGCATCTCTCTCAGGAGTATCATCATTATGATTTTGACAGGCAAAAAATATACCTCCAGCCAAAACCAGTCCTACAAGAGCGAAAACCAAAGTCCTCAAGCTCTTAAAAATATTTCTTTTTTTCATGTTTCAAAAAAGCAAGATCATAAAAGCATAAGATAAGCAACCTTAACCAACTACACTCTACGATATACTCAAGCTTCTTGAAAAAATCAAGTTTTTTTTCCTCAAAAAACCAATATCCCAAAATATCCCCTCACAAAAAAAAGAAAAAAAACTGACCACTAAACATTTCTTACTTTTTTACAAAAAATGATTTGAGAACCAAAAGCAATTCCCTACAATCAAAACACTTTATTTCTCATCACGCAAAAAATATGAATCTTGATCAAGCAAATCATATCGAATACGATCTCTATATCAAAGGACTCTCAGAAGAAAATATCAGACAAATCTCAGCAGACCTTGGAGAACCTGAGCGAATGCTCCAGCATAGACTCAAATCACTAGAAACCTTTTATCAACTCGCAATGCCTGAGTTCTGACCAGAGATTGGGGATATCGACTTTGAAGAACTTGTCTACTATGCAAAACCAAAGACTGGTTCAGAAAGCTATGCCAACACCTGGGAAAATGTCCCTGAAGAGATCAAACAAACTTTTCAAAAACTCTGAATCCCTGAAGCCGAACAAAAATATCTCGCAGGAGCTGGAGGACAATTTGATTCAACTGCCGTCTATCACAAAATCAAAGATACTTGGGCAAATATGGGGATCATCTTTGAAGATATGAAAGAAGCTGTTATCAAATATCCAGAACTGGTACAACAATACTTTATGAAAGTTGTACCGATTACCGATCATAAATTTGCAGCACTTCACGGAGCGGTATGGAGTGGTGGAAGTTTTATCTATGTGCCAAAAGGCGTAAAACTGACCCAACCTTTGCAAGCCTACTTCCGTATGAATACCCTCGCTGGAGGACA
This sequence comes from bacterium, assembly GCA_030528665.1. The sequence goes on along the minus strand of JAUMYK010000002.1, from coordinate 21,157 downwards.
GTTTGAGCATACCTTGATCATCGTAGAAGACGATGCAGAAGCTCAATACATCGAAGGCTGCTCTGCTCCAAAATACAACCAGCTTTCACTCCACGCAGGATGTGTAGAGGTTATCGTAGGCAAAAACTCCAAAATGAGATACTCCTCTGTGGAAAACCGATCTCTCAATACCTACAATCTCAATACCAAAAGAGCTATCGTAGAACAACATGGAGTCATGGAATGGATTGGTGGAAATCTTGGTTCTGGAGCAACAATGCTCTATCCATGCTCCATTCTCAAAGGAGATTATTCAAAATCTGACAATCTTTCAGTAGTAGTCGCTTCTAAAGGACAAAACCAAGATGTAGGAGCAAAGGTGATCCACCTTGGAAAATATACTACCTCAAACATTATCTCTAAATCTATTTCTACGCAGGGAGGAATCTCGACCTATAGAGGACTCGTAAAAATCGCTAAAAGTGCAACTTGAGCGGTATCTGGAATCAATTGTGATGCACTGATCCTAGATGAACACTCTATCAGCAAAACCATCCCAGTTATTGAATCAGAAAATGCCGATGCAATTATTTCTCATGAAGCTTCAGCTGGAAAGGTTGATGAAAATCAGATTTTTTACCTGATGAGTAGAGGGCTTGAAGAAGAAAAAGCGATGTCCTTGCTTGTCAATGGCTTTATCTCTGGGGTAGTAAAACAGCTTCCTCTAGAATATGCGGGAGAGCTCAATCGTCTCATTGAACTGGAAATGGAAGGAAGTGTGGGATAACTCCAAGACCAAAAATTTTTACTCCATCTCGATCATCATGCTAAAAAAACGATGAAAAATCTGACTTTTTTGACTGTTTGCCTTACTTTTTGCATCCAACCTCAGCTCAGCATACAAAGAAATTATGATTGAAGAAAGAGGTGGCAGACCGATCAGAGTGATCAAGGTTGTGCGTGATGGAGAACATTTTGTCGTAGTCTCACCTGCAGGACTTGGCGGTGCAACTACCGAAAACTTAGCACAAAAAGTGGGAGGATCAACTGCGATCAACGGAGCCTTTTTCTGCCCAGATGACTATAGTAACTGCAAAATTGATGGCAAAAAAACTACCCATACCATCTCAGAAAGAGTATTCCTAGGAGATGGAGCATCTCGAAGTAGCTTTCGAGGAGATACCAGTATCAGAGCTATCTTTTCCTTTGATAAAGAGGGCAATCCTTTCTTTGTACAAAAAAATTCAGGAGAACATGATGAAGGACTCCGAAGCAATATCAATGCTGACAAACTTGATCAAATCTACTTTGGTATCGGAAATTTTCCAGTCCTCTTGCTAGAGGGAGAAAATGTGGTCCATGCCTATAGTAAATATATTGATAAAAAAATGAAAGGAAGTGCAAATAGAAACTTTATCTGCTCCACGCAGGACGGCTCTACGATCTATATGGGCGTCATCGGTGCAAGTAGCATACCAAATCTCCCAGACTATCTCAAAAAACACCTTGACTGCCGAAATGCGCTCTCTCTGGATGCTGGAGCAAGTACTGCTATGGTCTATGAAGGCAAAACCCTCGATAGAAGCCCAAGGACAAGAGTGATGGATGCAATCGTTGTACTTGACAAATTCGAATACCAAAAACTCACGGGACTAAGCCCTACAAGCAAAAAAACTGAAAAAATTGAAGGCTACCAAGGCTATACTCCGACCCCAGCAGACCTCGAGCAACTCGAACAGCTCAAAACGCTCATCGATCATATCTACCAGCAACATGGGAAAAGCAAATATCAACGCCCTCTCATCAAACTCATTCGTAGCATGGTCACTCCAAACCTCCCTCTCAAGAAAAAATGGCTCTACAACCAGCTTTTGATCTACCTTTTTACCATCGAGAGTTTTTAAGCACTAAGAGCAATCAATTTTTTGGCTTGTAATCAAGCCTTTTTTTCGTATAGTCAAAAATGCCAAATCATACTTAGAATACCCTCAATACCTAGAGGATTTTTCCCTATTGACGAAGAGATAAAGACGGTTAAGTACTCTCTTTCTCATCTTCGTCGATGGTATCGAGTATGGTTTGGCGACTAATACACTTAGCCGTCTTTTTATTTTTTCCAAAAAAAAATGTTTATTCCAATCGTATTGGGAATGCTACTCATCGACCTATGGATGAAAAATCTCTATATCAAAGCCGCTTGGAGAATCACCTGCGGAATTATCTTAGTGATCTTATATGTATTTAATCTTTTATGCTTTAGACCCTATTGTTTACGATAAACACACTTTTCACTTGTAAATAAAAAATACTTTCGTAGCCTTAAGTCAGTTTTCTTTTTTCTTATTTTTTCCAAAAAAAAATGCAAAAAGTCTGACTCTGAACACGAAAACTCCAATGACCAACCGCAATACAAACTATTCGCTCTGCCCTAGAGATCGGATATCGCCATATCGATACAGCTCGAATCTATCAAAACGAAAACGAAATTGCCACCGCAATCCAGCAGTCCTGAATTGCCAGAACCCAGCTCCATCTTACTAGCAAAGTTTGGTTTGATTATGTGCCAAATTATCAAGCTCACCAGTTCACAAGCCAGGATTTTTCATATACCAAGCTAAAAGAGAGATTTGAAGCAACTTTAAAAAATCTCAAAACGGACTACCTCGATCAAGTCCTCCTCCATCGACCGACCTCCCTTGAAAACGACCTCCACGCCTTTGAACAGCTCCTCAAACGAAAACAGCAATGAAAAATCCTTCAGCTCGGTGTGTCTAATTTTCCTGTACATTATCTAGAAAAATGCTGGAACTATTTTCCAAATGAAATCTCCTGCAATCAAATTGAATTGCATCCTTGCCTTAATAGCCCAGCACTACGCACTTTTGCAACACAGAAGAACCTAAAACTAGAAGCCTACTCTCCCCTCGCTCATGGGAAAATCCTCAAACATCCTATCCTCATCTCTATTGCACAAAAACATCAGGCAACACCTGCTCAAATCTGTATTGCTCGAGTAATGATGCAAAACCTATTCCCACTCCCCAAAGCAAGCACTGCCGATAAACTGCTAGAGAATCGAAACGCACAAACACTTATCCTTGATCAAGACGACCTAGAACACATTGCGAAACTCCCAAAACATCATCGCTATTGTAACCCACCCTTTGCACCGCAATGGGACTAAAGCAATACCATCTCCCCTCTCAATCACAATACTTCTCAACAACAAAAAAGAGCCAACATCTCTGCACAATGGCTCTTTTTCTGATACATATTGAGGAGAAAAGGGCTACAAGAAGAGTGATCTCTTGTCCAATACAAAACTAAAGTAGTCAATCTCCTTCCAGTCAAAGACCTGCTCCTTATACGCCCTAAAGAGCATCAAAGCTACATTATGTCTTGAGACTGCCTGATAGTCTGCACCCTGCGTAATAATTCCAAGCTTGGTAGATGCCTCATTATACTTCTCATACCACAAAGCACTACCTTCATCCAAATAGGACTTCAAAATCATTCTGATCAAGACTGCATTCACCTCAGCTTTGGAGATATAGTCAAACGGTCTAAACTGCCCATCTCCATTACCGCTTCCTTTCATCACTCCAAGCTGATAAGCAAGTTCAATATAAGGTTTGAGACTTGGGTCAATTGCTCTCGTATCACTATAATTGATATGCAAATTCAAATCTGGCTTTCTACACAAGACATTCATTGCAAACTGTGAAAACATTTTCGCAGCCTCTGCTCTGGTCAGATTTCTATACGGATCATAGCCATCTACACTATCAAACATCGTCATCTCATAAGTCCACAAAAAGCTCAATGCCTTTTTAAACTCATCAGAAGTCACAAGAGTCAAAGAATCCTGAATCCCTTGATACGGTCTACGCGTATAACACATACCATCTACAATACTAGGATTATAGAGTTCTTCAGGAGCATAGCTGATCGCAAGGTTTTGATCAGATTTAGAAACAGCTTCTGGAGCAAGCTCTAGTGGAGACTCCTCAGACTTTGGCTGTTCTGGAGCAGGTTTTTCCTCTGCCTTAGGCTGATCAGTTACTCCCTGAGAAGATTCTGAAACAACAGCAGGATTTGAATCCTTAACTGGCGCTGTACCACAGACACCATCATAGGCATTTCCTGAGTAATCCCCTGCTGGACAATAATCTCTCAAACTTGCTCCACCACCGCCACTACTACCAGAAGAACTCGTAATCTTGATTTCAAAAGTCACTTCAACCTGATTACCAACTGCATTTGCATATATGACTTTTACTTCCGTTTTCCCTGTCTTGGTCGGTTTTCCTTTGATCATACCATTTTCAAAGATCAATCCTTCAGGCAAAGGTGCTACCTGCACAATGCTCAGATTTTCACCTTTTTGATTGATATGAGGCAATACATAAGGAGTCGCAATCTCTCTATTTCTTCTCCAAGTTTGATTAGTCAAAGCAGGAGCTTCAGGAGTAGTCTGATCAATACCAGTAATAGGACGAGTCATCTGATAAGCACTATTTCCAGCCTCATCTTTAGCCTGTATACAGATACTCTTCCCATTCATCGCTTCATCATTGACCTGGAGCTGAGAAGCAGAAATAAAAGTCTGACCTGCATCACAGTGATCTCCTAGTCAAATCACAGCATATCCCAATTGAAGTTTTGCCTCTGGGCTATGATTATCGCTTGCAGTCCAGCTATAGTTTTTCTCTCTTGCTGGCTGAGTATCTGGCTCGATAATAGTAATCTCAGGAGCGGTTACATCTTTGACCACTATTCTAAAAGTCAATGAAGTCTGATTAGTACTCTCATCTCGAGCCTTAACAGTCACGATTTTGCTACCAATCTCAGTAGCTATACCACTAATACTACGAGTTGCTTCATCATAGTGCAGTCCTGCAGGCAAATTGGTCACACTTGTCCCTGCCAATTTCAAATCACTAATATCCAAGAGCAACTCAGCAATCACAAGCTTTTCATCATACGCTTGATCTGCAATCGGCATAATCTGAGGTGCTATCGTATCTCTTACCTTTACAATTCTGACCTGTTGTGGAGCTGGATTTCCAGAACTATCAATCACATCATATCTCACCCTATAGTCTCCCACATTCTGCGTATCAACAGCACTTTCATCCACCACAATTTTGAGCGTAAGCTCATCATTATCATCCTCTGAATCTGAGGCACTAGCTCCTGGATCAGTATATACTGTTCAGAGTTCAATAGTAAGTTCTCCCTGACCTTTAAGTGTAATAACTGGCGTAGCTCAACTCACAACTGTTACTTTGAGCGTTTTTTGGGAAGTATTTCCAGCCAGATCACGTGCGGTATAGCTTACGATATATTCTCCAAGTGCCGTAGTATCCACACTATCGCCTCCTATCTCTACACTACAGGTCGGATCAAAATTATCACTACAAGTCGCCCCTGCTTCTGTATAGCTATCAACATCTTTAACCAAAGTCAAGGTAGAATGAGGACTATTGAGATCAATCTCAGGAGCAGTCTTATCCTTGATCCTTATCTTGAAAGTCGCATCAGTAGGATTATTAGCCTTGTCAATAGCACGCACGGAAATAGTATATTCCCCTGGTCTCGTCGGCAATCCACTGATCTCTGCATCAGTCTCATTATAACTGAGTCCATCTGGCAACACAGAAGTCAGTTGTATACTTGCTTCTTCATTGACCTGCAAGACAAACGGAGTAATCAGAATATCTTCATCAAATTCCTTGTCAGTCAAATCCACAAAGCTCGGTGGAGTAGTATCCTTGATAATATCAATCTGTGCATCACCTCCTCAGTTACCACCTCCTGGAGGATCGAGCTGATCGCCAGTATTCCCAGCATTATCAATTACTCTGACTTTGAGCTTATTTTCTCCTTCTTGCAAAGCTCCATTTGGAATACTAAAGGGTGCAGTACACTCTTCCCAGTTCCCATCATTCAATTGACATTGATACTTATCAATCTCACTACCACCGGTATCTTGACCTGCAAAATGCACCTCTACATCAGCACTCGATACCAAACGCACATCTCCCTCTACATACAACGAAGTCAATACTGGTTGCTCTTTATCGATATTCCCCACCGTATAGGTCACATCAGTTATCGAACTATTTCCAACCGTATCTCTGAGAGTCACTGTAGCAGTCGTGTTGGCTCCTACTTCCTTGGTAAAAGTCTGCTCATCAAGCTTGTTCCATCCCTCTGGAGTATGTACTGGCTTGGTCGTTTTCAAGGTCAATACGATATTTCCATTAGTCCATTCAGTCTCATCAGGAGTAATTCATCATTCAGGTGGCTTTTTATCGATATTACTCACCTCCCATTGGAAACTCGCCTTGTTGCCATACCTATCTTCCACCTCTACTTCTCCCTGAGCATTATGCTCAATCACTTTAGTATAACTATTGGTACCTGGCTTATGTGTCCATCCAACAGGAACGGCTTTCAAAGGCTCATCGAGCGTCAAGGTCAGTGTTACATTTCCATTAGTCGGAGTAGTCACATCAGCTACAATACAAGGAGCTAACTGACATCCTGGTGCCTGCGTATCCCTTATCAAGACCGCATTGGTCAAATCTACAATCAAACTTGCCTTGCGATCATCAGTCAGATTTGGATCATTTTTTGCTATTTCAGCCTCCTGAATCAAGGCTTCAAGTGCTTGTTTATAAGTATCATCTACCACCTTTTCATCCTGCAATCTTGCCTGCGCTGCATCAATCGCTGCCTGCAAATCATCTCTTCCTACCTCAATAATCTCAATCTTTCTCTCAAATTCCTCCGCATCATTACCAGCACGATCACGAGCGTTGCAGGTCACCACATAGCTTCCAACCTGATGTGCATTATAAGCTGGTTGAGTGCTACAAGAAGGAACTAAATCCTGATCGATATTATCAGTCACGCTGATAGCTTCTACAGGGTCATAATCTCTCGCTTCCTGACTACCAACACTCATCGTTTTCCTCCTATCTCCAGAGATCACAGGCTTTTCCGTATCCTTGGTCAAAGGTGCAGTATCCAATCTCGCAATCAAAGCATCTCTGGTCTGAGCAGTCAGATTTGGATTATTTTTTGCAGTCTGAGCTTCCTGAATCAAGGCTTCAAGTGCCTGTTTATGCTGATCATTCACCACCTTGTCTTCATTCAATCTTGCCTGAGCATTCGCAATCGCCTGCTCCAAAAGCTGTTTATCTACTGACAGAATACGAATCGTTCTCGTAAAAGGAGCTGCTGGATTATTTGAGCTATCTTGCACATTACAGGTCACGATATACTCCCCTACCTGCCCAGCCTCATACGCTGGAACTACAGCACAGTTGAGCTGCAAGTTTTGATCATAATTATCACTCACACTAATCCCACTCTGAGGCACAAATCCCTGAGCCTGACTACTTCCTACTTCAAAGCTAAGATCTTCCGTTCCAGTAATCACTGGCTTTTGCGTATCTTGGACTGTCACAGTTACCTGCAAAATATCCTCACTATCATCCTCATACATCACTTTCAGCGTTCCTGTCTGACTTCCAAGAGTTACAGTGCTAGGAGTAGTTTGCCAAGTCACAGCCTTCAGATTTTGCAATCCAGCCTCAATACTCAATCTCGGATCGACCGCTTGTGTATGGACTTCCACGGTCTGAACACGCGGAGTCGGAGTACGCTCATCAGCCAAACTCGTAAAATGCACCATCACTTGCACAGAAATCTCTTGTCCATTGGCATTTTTCAATTTTATAGTCACTGCATTGTTGCTCCCTGCAGTTGGCAAAGGAGTCGTTTGCAGCTGAGCTTGCACACCAGCAGTAGCAAAATCATAATGCTGACCATTGATCGAGAGGCGTACTTGGTCAAGGATTTCCTGAGTCGTAAGCTGATGACCGTAGGCTAGATTCAGATTTCCTCCTTCTGTTTTCAAAGCAAAAAGTTGAAAAGTCTGAACATCAGCACGGTTTCCTGCTTCGTCCTCGACATCCACAGCTACGCGATACTGCCCCTCACTCACCCTTCCTTCCAATCCACTCGCATCAGTCTTGGCAGTCAAGGTCGCACCTGCATCTGCCGTCACGGTCAATTTTTTGATTCCATTCGCCTCAGTAATACGCAGCGGAATCGCATTCACCATCGCCATATCTGCAAACACATAACTATCAGCAATCGGAGCAATCACAGGTTTGATCTGATCGATAGTAGTCACTACAGGAGAAGTACAAGTCTGACTATTCCCTGCAGTATCCTCTAAAACCACCGTACAAGTCCCACCATTCACACTTACCTCACAACTCAAGTTCAAATCTGCCTTCAATGCACTTCCTCCTGCATCGCTCGCTCCTGTCATCCTCATCGTTACTGGACCTTGAGAAACCCCTGTTGGAGTCTGATCAAAAGTTCCACAACTCGGAGCTATGGTATCAATTTTTGTCACATCAAAAGCAACATTGCCCACATTTCCAGCCAGATCACGCAAAGCTACCGTTCACCCTTCATTGGCAGTCAGAATTTTCGTATATTTTTTGCTCTCTCCAGCTACTGCTTGCCATCCAGCAGGGACTTCAGCTAAGACTTTATTGGTCGTAAGGGTTAAAGTTACCTTTTGATTGGTCCAAGCAGTCGGATTTCCTGTAATCTCTCCTGTCACAGGACTTTTATCGATATTGGATACCGTAAATCTCGCCTCAGCACTATTTCCTGCCACATCCACCAAGGAAACGACAAGTTCCTGATTAGTAGCTACGGTCTTGGTAAAGGTTCTCGCATTAGCTCCTTTGACCCATCCATCAGGCGTCACAATATCCTCATTAGTAGTGAGCGTCAAAGTAACATCTTGATGAGTCAGTATGCTCGGATTTGCAGTTATTTGCCCATTTGGAGCCATCTGATCCAAATTAACAGGATGTCATAATACTTCAAAAGCGGTATTTCCCACACGATCTACTGCCTTGATACAGACCCATTTTCCGTTTTGACTCACATCAGTCAATGCAGTAGCTCCTCCAGCCTGAAGTGGAATATAGTTATTTACACTTGCACAAGCATTTTGAGCATCTGCATACCCATATTGCAAACTCGCTACCTGATCATTATCACTAGCTGAGACCTTGATACTATGAGACTGAGCTACATCAGCTGAAAAACTTTTCTCAATATGAATCACAGGATTTTGAGTATCTTGGACTTTAAGCTCTACATCAAGAGTCTCGCTCGAGCCATCAGGATAAGTCACTTTGACCACAGCAGTCACCAACTCCTTTGGACTCATCACATCAGGCTCTCTTTCCCAATCAAACTGAGTTCCTACTGGTAAAGTAGCCACATTCGCAATACTCGCCTTAGGACTTGCAGAAGTCTTTACTTCTACAGTTTGCAACTGAGCTGTCGGAATATACTTGTCAGCCTGCGATTGCACACCAAGAGAAAAAGTTTGAAAAACCTGATTTCCTGCAGCATCACTTACATTGACCCTGATAACATAGCTCTGAACTGGAGCATCTTTTGAAATCGTTCCGAGAATGTTCTTGCTGCTCTCATCAAAACGCAATCCATCAGGCAATCCTTGGACCTCAATCCTATCCACTCCAATATTATCACTTGCAAGTACAGCAATCTCTGTGATCGCCTCATTTTTGGTAGCAGTCAGATCAGCAATTGCTTGCAAACTCGGTTTAATATCATCTTCAAAACTCATAGTCACCTGCAATTCCTCTGAAAGATTGCCAGGATAGGTCACCACAATCGTTTTGCTAATCGGAGCAAGAGAATGAATATCTTTTACTGGAGCATCTCCCCCTTTCCATGCAAATTGTGTCCCAGCAGGAACTGCATCTTTATTGCTGATAAACTCCTCCACCAAAGGAAGCTCCTGAGAGAGTTTCAGGTTTTTATCTTGTTTTTGAGCCTTGGTCATAGTATAGTTAGCAATAATACTCGTATCCTGCCTAAACTCCCCCTGCAAATCCACACTCCAATCAACAAACACATAACCTCTCTTAGGCTGAATCTGTGGTGCTGGAATCTGAACTTGCACACCAGGTCTGAGATAATAAGTCCTCTCCCCTTGCACAACACCTTTATCCGCATCAGATACAAAATCCACCTGCACAAAATCAGTCGGCTTCTGAGCAATCGCTCCAGCAGGAATAATATCGGACAATACCTTCACTTTCACATCAACCAGATCACTTGAATCATCCACATAGACTACCTGCACTCTTCCATCCAATTGATTAGCAAAATGAGCTGTTGAAGGGAGCCTATCCCAGACATAACTCTTTACCTGAGCAAGCTGGGTCTGATCCACTGCACTCTCCGCCTGCTCTGCTCCCAATACCGCTCCCTGAGCCACTGTAATCGTCCTTCCAACTGGCGTATATTTTTCCGAAAGCGGCTTGATCTCGACCCTTACCTCTACTTCATCAAAAGAAGCATCAGCATAGGTCACGACTACCTTTGCTGTTTGTTGCCCAGCTTGCTGAGGATTTGGAGTAGCATCAGTTTTCCAGCTATATTGCGGATTATCGGTCAAGCCATTGGTTGTCACTGAATCCTCAGGATTTACATTCTCTCCCCAAAACACGCTTTGTATTGGCACTTTCGCAGCAGGAGCATTATTGGATTTTTCAGCATCCAGCATTGCAATTTGGATTTCAAAAGTTTTAGAAGTCTGATTGCCTGCACGATCAGTATAGATTGCAGTTACCCTCGTATTTCCTGCATTTTCAGGTTGTCCACTAATCGTTCTCGCTCCTGCATCATAGTTCAAGCCAGCAGGCAATCCACGCACCTGCACGCTCACTGCCCCATTTTCATCACTGCCCTCAGGGAGGATAAAGCTAAAAGCTCTCTGCTTTTTTCAGCTCTGATCTGGAATATCTGCTACTTGCGGAGGAATTGTATCAATATGCTGTACCACAGGACTCGTACAAGAAGCCGTATTTCCAGCCACATCAGCTACGCTCACAACACAAGTACTCCCCTTTTCACTTACCGTACAAGAAAGAGTTTGACTGCCTACCAAGCCACTCTCGCCATCCTGCGAACCTGCCAAAGTCAAGGTTACAGGCTCCTTGGTCGGAGTCTGAGCATCAGGATGCATCGTCCAGTTTGTTCCACAACTCGGAGCAGTTTTATCAATATTTCCTACATCAAAACTTACATTCGTTGTATTACCAGCCACATCACGCAAACTGAGATTTCCCTGCTCATTGGTAGTCAGGGTTTTCGTATATTTTTTATCTTCTCCAACTACCGCTTGCCATCCAACAGGCACCTCAGCTAATACTTTATTGGTTGTCAGGGTTAACACCACATTTTGATTGGTCCATTGGCTCGTACTGGCAACAATACTCGCTGTCAAAGGCGTTTTATCGATATTGCTCACTACAGGAGAAATACAAGTCTGACTATTCCCTGCAGTATCTCTCAAGGTCACAGTACAGGTCTGCCCATTTTCAGTAACCTCACAGCTTTTCTCCTGCCCAGCTACCAAATTACTTCCCCCTTGATCACTCGCATTTGCCCAAGTAATCGTTACTTTATTGTTGGTAGGAGTTGTTGGAGAAAGCGTTGCCTGCCCACAGATTGGAAGGCTCGTATCGATATTACTCACTTCATAGGTTACAAGCCCTTTATTACCAAAGCTATCCCTTACTTCAAGACTCGTACTCGCCTGATTGCTACTAAATGATTTCCTAAACTCACGATCAGATACCTTAGTCCATCACTGAATAGCTTGAAGAGCTTTATCCGACTTCAGCGTTACGGTCACAGCAGCATTGGTCCAGGTTTCAGGAGATTTGCTCACAGTCACAACAGGATTTGCCTCAAATCTCCAAGTCCCTACAAATTCTACCTGATCACGATCTGCCTGTGCTTGAGTAGGACTCCATCACTCAAAAACCAAGGTTCAAGCTACAATCTTTTGACTAGTTTTTTGAGGAGGAGTCAGCGTCCTCTGATCTTGAGGCAGAGTTTCAGTACTGGTCTGAAACAAATCAGGAGGTAAAGGTAAATTATTCTGATTATTAAACACTTCACGATAGGTAACCGTAGTCGCTTTTACATCCACTTGGACATCTACAATATCCTCAGTCTGATCAGGATAGATCACCTTGAGCTTTGCATTTTTTCTCCCTGCGGAATTTCGATCAGGCTCCTGCTCCCAAACAATCTCTACCCCTGGAGCATCTTTTGCCAAATCTGCAGCCTCAGACTTGGTCTTGGACAAAGACACCACACTCGCAATCGCATCCAGACGCTGTCTCAGTGGCGTGGCTACTATTTGCGTAACTGGCTGATACAATTCATACTGCTCATCAAAATCAACTTGAACACTGACTTCTTCACGCTGTCCTCGCTTGTTGGTCACGCGAACTCTGACTTGATTGTTTTTTCCTTTGGTCGGAAGCTGATCCACTAGCGTTTTTGTAGTAATTTCTGAGGAGGGAGCTACTTGACTAGTGGATCACAAAATCACTTTTACCTTATCCAAAATCTCCTGCTGAGTGACTTGCACGCCATATCCAGCATAGATATTGCTCTTATTCAGATTCATAAGACGAATTTTCAAGCTTCCTTGCACACTATTATTCGCTGCATCACGCACACGAACACTCAAGGTCTGATTATCAAGAGTAGGCACAGTTCCTGTAACTCTTCAGTCAGCATGGACAGTAATCGTATTTGGTATAGGTCACACTTTCGTATACGCAGTGACTCCAATATTGTCAGTCGCACTGAGGCGCAAATTACTCGGCACAGCCTGCCCAGCAAAAAAATACCAATCCTCTACCGCAAGACTCGGCTGAATATCATCTCTAAAGCGTACCGTTACAGCGACCTCATCCTCCGAATTATCAGCATAACGCACAATTACCACCGCATTTTGTGCTGTCAGGCTCGTGGTAGTGATCTGAGGTACTACCGCACCTCCAGTAGATTTCCAAGTATAGCTTACCCCTGAATTTGGAAATCCTACAGGCTTATTGATAAAAAGCTCAGGATTGATCGGAGCTGTCTGAGAAAGCGGAATCGTTACTGCCTTGGCAGTCGGATGATACTGCTCACTCTGCAAAATCCTAATCGCTGGCTGATACTTTATACACTTTGATACCCCTAAAGCAAAAACAGGAGAAAAACCTGACTCACACAGCGCATTTGGAGCAGACTCCTCTGTCCAATACACATCAGGGTCCCATGGCATAGTAGAAGAAATATACGAATTCCAAAGGATATTATTGACATAGTTAGCAGGAGCAGTCACAACTTTAGCTTCCCTCTCAGTAGTAAAGCTAACATCTCCACCTCCCTGCAAGAGATTCAAAACCTTTGTCCTTTCTGAAGGATTACTCATTGCCCCAAACTTCTGATCAAAAGGTCCCAAAATCTCGACTCCAATTCCCCCTTGTCAACTCGTATCTTTGTAAGTAAAAGTCAAAGGATGCTCCCCTTCAGTAAAAAAAATCGGCACAAAACTCAGATTATCATAAGCATTACTCCCTGTTCTTTCAGCCAAGATAGCAGTCCCTTTCTTGATATGCCAATCATCATCCCCTACCATCACAAAAATATAGGTCTTTCCACCAGCAGGCACCCTCAAGGTCTTGTGTAATGCAAATACCCTATGATGTACAACACTTCAACCATTATAAATCTGACTTACCAACTGAGCAGCTCTCGAAGTCCCATCATTTCCCTTCAAAAAAGCATCATACTTCTTATCAAAAGACAGAAGATCATAAGGACCTGTTCCCTCTCCTATCTCAGTATTCCCCTTCCCAAGATGAAATCTGACACCATTATCCTTAAAGGAATAATTGGTATACGGAGCCTTAAGGTTTTGCTCCTGCTTACACAGCCAAGTGTTTGCCCCAGTATTGTAGAGGAGTGTCCCTACATTACATTTCCAATTTGCCTGATCACTAGGATTAGCACTGACCTGCATCATCGAAAAAAGGACAGGAAGCCCGATCCCTACTACGAACATCCACAATCCCCTAAAAAGAAAAGTATCTCACATCTTCCCAATAATATACGATAAAATCCCCTGAAATATAAGCATATAGCTTCACAAATCAAGCATATTTTACCATAATATCGCAATTGTCAAGGGATTTTTGAGTGCAAAAAAGACCATACCTACAAAACAAAAAAATAAGATCAAAAAACTAAATACTGGGGAAAAGTGAAGGAAGCGAGTTTGCAGATCAAGTCCGGAATAACAGCTTGTCGTCATCCTGCCTGTCCCGCACGCAGTTGTGGGGAAATGCTTCAGGATATTTACCCTCTGTTCGTCATCCTGAACTTGATTCAGGATCTTAGTCAGCAGAAGAGATTCCAGATCAAGTCCGGAATGACAGTCAAGATCAATTCCACAATAAAAAGAAAAACGCTCCAGTACCAGCAAGTTCCGTAGGTTTGCGTAAAAGCAAGACTAAACTCCAGCGAACGACCCCGGAGCCCATGAAGTGGGAGGGAGTGAGCTTCCCTAGATTATCCTCGATAAACAGGTTTACTTACTTGCACTACTGGAGCTAGACTTTTTTGCTGGATCCTGTCCCGCACAAAGTTGCGGGATTTTGGGGCAATGCCAAAAAGTGAGTCGGGTGGTCTAAGGAGGGTGAAACGCCTCCTTTAGTAATCAAAGGAGAGATTCCGGATCAAGTCCAGAATGACGAGACTTTTGTCATCCTGCCTGTCCCGCACACAGTTGCGGGGAACTTCATTCAACCTTTCTTACTAAACCTCCAATTACGGATCTCAAAAAGGTTACCATTCTCTTGCTATTTTCTATGAAATCCATACAATATAGATGTCAAAAGATATTTATTGCAATAAAGCTAGGATGAAATCCATTGAACGAAATAAGGGAAAAGCTAAAAATATCCTTGAAAATCATACAAGACAAATTGATTTTGCAGTCATTGCTGAAAAAATAAAAAAATGAGAGATACTTAAAAAATATTCCGTAGCCCATCGCCCTTACCAAGTAAGATATATTGTAGAATACAATGGCTATCCCTGTACTGTCCCCACTATCGAAGATGAAGAAAAAATATTTATCAAATCTGCACGACTAGACCGCAAAGAAAAACATTTACTTTCTAATCAAAAACCTAATGACTAATGAAGCACAACTCCTCTCCAAAGGACGAAAATATGGTAGAGACATCCCACATCTTGTCGAGCCTGAAGAATATGGCATTTTATATGATCCAGAAGCCATTGAAGATATGGAAATGATGGCAAGAGGAGAATATATTGAATCTACACCTGAAGAATTAAAGGCAGAAAAAATAAGACTTCAAGCCATATTTCAACCTGAGGAAAGAGGTCAGGTCAGTTTGAGATTATATAAATCAGACATCGAAAAATTAAAACTGATGGCAAAAGAAGAAGGAATGCCATATCAAACGCTGATGACCTCGATTTTGCACAAAGTAGCAAACAAAAAACTGATCACTACTTTGCAGTAGTAATTTCCCAAAACTTTCTCATTCTCCTTTTTATATTACGAGACACTAGTTATTATCTAGTGTTTTTTCACTTATTATTTCAGTTTTTTGCTTTTATGAAAAATACGGTAGGATTGATACGAAATGAGGAGAAATCTGCATTATCCTGTCTACACAAGTTGAGTCCTCCCTCGATGAGCATAAACTACGAGCTATACCTTCTCACAAGCTGAGTCCTCCCTCAATGAGGGAGGTGCTGAGCGGAGGGAGCTAGAGATTCCGGATCAAGTCCGGAATGACGGCTTTTTGTCATGCTGCCTGTCCCGCACGCAGTTGCGGGGAACTTCATTCAGCATCTTAACTCTCTGTTCGTCATCCTGAACTTGATTCAGGATCTCTTAGTAAGTGATGGAGATTCCGGATCAAGTCCAGAATGACAAGAAAGATCAAGTCCATAATAAAAAAAACGCTCCAGTACCAGCAAGTTCCGTAGGTTTTCGTGAAAGCAAGAAAATACTCCAGCGAACGACCTCGGAGCCCACGAAGTGGGAGGGAGTGAGCTTCCGAAGGTAATCCGTGAAAAACAAGTATACTTACTTGCACTACTGGAGCTAGACTTTTTTGCTCACTTTTTGGGGCAATGCCAAAAAGTGAGTCGGGTGGTCTAAGGAGGGTGAAACGCCTCCTTTAGTAATCAAAGGAGAGATTCCGGATCAAGTCCGAAATGACAAGCAATTACTACTCTTCACTCTACATTCTGAACTCTTCACTGAAGAAATAGCTCCCCCTGTCCTACGGACATCCCCCTCATCGAGGGGGAACTTTCATCACTACTTCTTAACTCTTCACTCTACATTCTGAACTATAAAAATGAGGGAGCTGCTAAGCGAAGCGAAGCGGAGGGAGCTATAAATTGAAAATCTAAAAAAAACTCCTTCCTAATTCACATTAGGGGCGATCATATAGTTTGGCTCAAGCTTATCAACTGGATGTATCAGCAATGATACTCGCTCAATCCTCATTTCTTGCCCTCAATACTGCAAAACAGCTCCCTCTTCATCAAAAAAAACCGCAAGTTGATCCCCTCCATCAAAATACTCACCTTCATAGACCTCATCACAAAATATCGCTCAAAACTCAGATATAATGCCACTCAAATCAGTCTTCTTGACCATTTTAACTATTTCTTGTTGTTCAAAATCCCAGAGCCATACATTTGACTTTTGCCCAATATAGATCAGCCCATAACGAGGCAAAAATCAGTGCTGATAAGCGATTTTATACAGCTCAATCTTAGACAAAGAAAAAAAAGAAAGCTGATCCCCTTTCAATGCTTTCAGCAAATTCAAAGCTAAACTCCCTACCCTCAGATTGGTAAAGCCCCCAGGACCATTGATCACCAAACACTCTCTCAAAGGCTCAAAACGATCAAGGGCAACCAGCTTTTTACCTATTTCTAGATCGACACCATTCCTCTCCAAATACTCCACCTGCCCCGCTCTAAAAAACGCAATCTTATCCGCAGAAATATTGATCACTGTCTTCATCCTCATACCAACAACTAAAAAAACCTACCCCTTACTCAAACATCCTCTGCAAATCCTCATCCCTGATCATCTTGGGACTTCGCATTGGATCGAAGGTAACCTCAACAAACACCTCATACTCAGGCACCACCAAAAGTGCCGCATTCTTGCAGCTCTCGATCAAATAATCCGCCATCGGACAAGCAGGCGTAGTAAAAGACATCAAAATATCTACTCTCTCCTCTACTTCATCTATCTTAATATCATAGATCAGACCTAAGGTATAAATATCTACCAAAGGAAAATCAGGATCATACACTGTTTGCAAAGATTGTTGTACTTTTTCCAAAAGTGTGGTATTAGTTCTCATCGTTATTATACTTCTTATCAGTAAAAACTACCCATTGCATCGCTACAAACAGCAATAAAAACAGAATTCCTATCCATTTTTGCCAACTATTCAAGATCAAAAGCAAGACATTGATCAGAGCATACAATCCAAACAAAAACGAGCTTTTATAGGCATCTTTCTGCATCTTTTCCTGACTCACTCTAATCAATACCAATATCTGCCCTCCATAAAAGAGAAAATAGGAAACTCCCCAAGCAAAAATAAAAAGCCCAATCAACAACAAAGCCAAGGAAATCTCTGGATCTTCTCTGACATTTAGGGTAAAAAGCGTAATAGCCAACACGATCAAGCCAAAAAATACCTTAATCCAAGATGCTTTCGTATAGAGACTCAATTTTTTTATACTCATCCACATCCTCAGACACTTAGCAAATTAAAATTCGACATTCACTGCTTCTTCTTTGGCTTCTTGCTTTTGATTATCCAAAATGGTCTGTGTATCTAGCTCTGCCTGCGAAGGAATATAAAACGGATTTGCACCTGTCTCATAAATCTTATAATAAATAATTTCCCAAATCCCCTGCCCAAAAATCATCAACGGAAACACAATCAAAGTCGAAATCCATACCAACATATACGGAGCTGAGACATCAGGCGTAGCAATCGCCCCCTTCCACAGTACTCCAGCCACAATCAATGAGAGCATAAATCCAATCGTACAGCCTGCTAAAGAGGAAGAGGCATAATTAGGATTGACCACAAATTCAATCTGTGCAAAGGAAAGGAAAGTACCTATACACACATACAAGACAAACAAAACCACCTCCGCACCTGGCTTTACCGTTCCCAAAAGAACAAAGACCCCCATCATAAAGGCAAAGAGTACCGTACTCGTCAAAAGTAATAATCCACTTGTCTTGGACTGCTGCGTATACTTATGCGAAAAAAACACCCCATACAAAAGCACCAAAATCTGACTCCCAAAAAAGGTAATCAAAAATCCCAAAAACGCCAAAATCAATCGTGCCAAAGGATGCGTGCCAGCCTCAATACCAACCCCAGTTCCTGCAGCTTCTCCCTTGACCGCCAAACCAAAAGCCGACATCACCAGCACCAAAATCAAACTCATCATCGCACCTACAATCACTCCCAGTACCATCTTCCCCAGCAAACTTCGCCCAGAAATATCATTGGGAGCATTGACCAATCTATCCAATTTCGCCCTCTCCTGCTTCAAAATCGCCTGAGGCTGAAAAGCTCCACGCTTCCCATCAATTGAAGGAATCTCAATCTGTAAAGAAGAAGCTGGCTGTGATCACATATTCATCATAAAAGCACTAAAAACTAAAAGACAATTGAGGCTATATTCTGTAGAAAAACTTTTCTTTGTTTAGGGACATCACTCGCATAGGAAATAATCAATAACTTTTCACCCAAATCAACGACATACTGTGCCATATACAGCGTGATCCCCTCAGCATTGACAATCGTGTACGACTTGAGCAAAGTCAAGTACTGCTTTTCTCTGACCATCAGCTGAGTTTTTTTAGTAGTTTCCTCAGAGATATGATAACCATAGAGCTTGAGCTGATTGAGCGACTGCTGTACATAAGCCCCCAAAGGCAGCTCTGTCAGTACCTTTTCGATCACTAAACTATCCAATACCGTATTTGCATCCGCATCACGCTCTTGATAACTCAAACGCCCAGCAGGAGAACTCACTTTTTGCAACGGCACCGCAAATTCCGCCTCCCACACAAAATCTAAAGTCTGAATCCTCAGCGGGTAACTCTGCCCACATCACGCCAACATCACTATCAACGCAAACACGCCTCACCACGACCAATATTTCATCCTGATCCGCTAAATAAAGATATAACTCATCGCCAAGACCAGTCCTATCACAATACCAATGATAAAGGACTTTTTGAGAATTGTTTCTTTGATCGACTCACTACTTGCCGAGGTATCTTTCCCAGCCCAAATCAGTGCAATCAGATAGCCAATCATCACCCCACAAAAAAGCAAATATCCTGGCATCAAAACCAATTTGAGAAGCATAAAAAGCTGCTCTCCAAACAACAAATCCCCCCTCAGCAAAAATACCCCCATCAACAAAGTTAAAAAGAAAAAAGCTGCTCTCAAAATATGAAATAATATCGCCATCCTCAATCCTCAAATCTAAAAAGCAACTCAAAAATACCGTTTTTCACAAGGAAATCAAGACCTTTTTTGCAAAGCAAGCTCCTCTCATACTTTTCCGTTGACAAAACAAGAGCGATCAGAGCAAAACAGAACATTCCAAAACAATAGCAACCATCCTCACTACCTTAAAACAACCTTCTCAACATTCAAAAAAGGCAGACTTCCATCCACCTTTTACTCAAATCTCAGAGCATCAATCGGCTTGAGCTTAGCAGCCTTCCTCGCAGGCAATATCCCAAAAATAATCCCTGTAAACGCCGTCAATCCAAAAGCCAACATCGCCACACTTCCGTCAATAATCGCCTTAAATCCCATACCATCATGCCCTCCAAGCGCCTTATTGATCAGAATAACAATACCATGACTCAGTCCAAATGCAATCACTCCCCCAATCAAAGTGATCACCACCGATTCCACCAAAAACTGAATAATAATATCCAGATTGAGTGCACCGATCGCCTTCCTAATTCAGATTTCTCTAGTTCTTTCAGTCACCGATACGATCATAATATTCATTACCCCAATACCTCAGACAAAAAGCGAAATCGCACCAATTGCCAATAAAAAATACTTCATCGTATCTGAAGACTTCTTGAGACTCTCAGCAAAATCCGCAAAACTATCTACCCTAAACCCAGCTGAAGCCTGATGAGGTTGATTGTACTTTTTGAGCAACAAATAGGTGAGCCTTTTTTTTCGCAAAGCATTATCCGCCTGCGCATCCAAAAACACCTCAAATTCTCTGATCTCATTTTTGCGTAAAACCCTCTCAAATACGGTCGTATCAGGCACATACATCTGACTACTCCACTCATAATCCTGCTTTTTCAGTACACCAACAATCGTATACTGTTTAGCCTCAAACATAAACTTTTGCCCAATTGGCGACTTATTTTTAAAAAACTCTTCCTTAAATTTATCGTTGATAATGGCTACAAAAGCTTTATTCTGATAATGTTCAGGCGTTAAACCTAGTCATTCCACGACCACCTTCTCATTGAGCGTAAACCAGTTTTGCGGTACTCACAAAGAATCAATATAACTTGATTTTGATTTGATTTTGATCTGCCCTCATCCGTGAATCCCATAAGTCATACGCCCCTTAAGCTCAGGAAAATAATGCTCGATATATTCAATAATCTCTGGAGTAAAGGTCACCTTTTTAACATAAGCTCCAGGTTTGTCAAACTCATTATCCCATCTATTGTATCCTCCATCAGAACGCACCGTGATCTTATTTTTGACCAAATCTCCCATCTCTTTCATCAGTGAAGACTCAGCCCCCTGACCAATCGCCATCATCACAATCACCGAGGTCATACCGATCATAATCCCCAAAGTACTCAATCCTGACCTCATCTTGTTAGCCATAATTGTCTTTCGTGCATCCTGTACATAAGAAAAAAATCTCATCCTTCATTCACTCTAAATAAAATCCCCATTCCACAAAAGTATCAATCCTGAATTCCATCCCCCCATCCTAACTCCTTGCCAAGAGATCCCAAATCCAGTTTCCCGGAACTTCGTGTGGAACCGGTAACATAATGAATACTCATCATTCCGGACTTGATCCTAGCATTCTGTACCTAATCACTTGTCATTCACTTGATCCTGTCATTCCGGACTTGATCCTA
>JAUMYK010000024.1:14804-16793 GCA_030528665.1 bacterium | reverse complement strand
AAGCAAGCATTTTAAATTGAAAAAAAAGCCTGATTCTCTACAATGGGAAAAAATTAAAAAACAGACCTTAGCATTTTATTTGATTCTACAGAGTATGCAGTATCCCAAACATATTGCGATCATCCCAGATGGAAATAGAACCCGAGCCAAGGAGAAAAATTTGCCTAGTATGATTGGTCATCTGGAAGGATTTCATCAAATGATCAAGTTAGCCATCTATGTAATTGAGCAGACTCCGATACAGGTATTTACCTTGCGAGGTCTTAGTACCGAAAATCTCAAAAACCGTAGTGCAGAAGAATTAAGTTATCTCTTTGATCTTTATCAACAGATCACCAAGCAACTCGAAGCGACCCTCGCAGAGCATCAAATCAATATCCGTATTGTAGGTGATCTCACTCAGTTGCCATGAGATTTACAAGCCTTTTGTCATCAACAGATGGAGAAGTTTTCCTATCCTAGCTCTGATCGTTATTTTGTCTTGGCGATCAACTATGGGGGGCAGGATGAACTACTTAGAGCAATTCAAAAACTGATTGCTACTGGCGAGGAAGTGAATAAATCTAGTCTCGAAAGTCATATGGATTTTGGAGGATTGCCTCCTGTGGAACTCCTGATCAGAACCAAACAGCAATATGCCAAGAGACTCTCTGGATTTATGCTCTGGTGGATCGGCTATGCTCAACTCTATTTTATCGATAAGTATTGCCCAGATTTTGATATTCCTGAACTCCAAAAAGCCCTTCACTGGCGAAATGAGAGCCTTGAGACACAAAATTTTGGAAAATAGGGGATTTTCTTCTTGCTTGCTAAAAAAGGTAAGAAAAACCTGACCATTACGATCAGTTTTTTTATCTCTTAAAAAAAAAGCCATCCTGCAAAGGACAGCCTTAAGTGATAGCAATGTGCAATATAATCTCTTTTTATAAGGGTTGAGCATCAGGGATTGAATTATTAAGATCATAATAGAGTTCTCCTTTGTATTGATTGTTAAGTTGGGATTCCTTGATGATATTCCCTAACTTCCCAATATGATTCAAAATCTTTCCCATATAAGTAAAGATTGCTTTTGGAGTATATTTATCTGCTCCTTGAAGATTCATAAATTTGAGTAAGGAAGGTGAGACGAAGATCAACATCACTGTAAAAAACATTCCCAAAATCATATATCTAATACTATCCCAAGCTGCTTTGATCTGCTTTTCATCCCCTTTTGAGAAGATAAAAAAGAAAATCGCCCTCAAGAAAGCATAAATACATCCTCCACAAATCACGAGGACTAATCCCCCTAAGGTATACAATACAATTTCTTCAAATCCACTTGTTTGTGTAGCTCCGATCATCAGTTTTTCACTTATCTAAAAAGTAAAATAAAGAAAAAATCCTTTAGCTCGGATTTTCTCAATAGACTTATTTGTCAGCATTTTTGGTCAATCTTTTTCTTTCTCTCATTTCAAAGAACTTCTGAAAAAGTGCATCATTTGTCTCTTTGTAAAGCAATTTTGCTACTCTCTCAGACATTTGAGATCCCTTTGCTACCCAAGCCTTGATTGTTTCTACATCTGCCTGAAGGATATGATGCAATGGATCATACGATCCCAAAACTTCCTTGTATCCAAACTTTGCTGGCTTAGTATGTTCAGTCAAAACGATTCTATAAAAAGGTCTTTTGGTTCTTCCGTGTCTAGATAATCTAATAGTCAACATCCTAGAATGGGTGATAAAAAATTAAAAAAAATCAGATTTCTACTTAAGTTTTTCCTTTGAAGTGTGTTCAGTATGTTTTTTACAGTGCTTGCAGTACTTGTTTTGTGCAAGCTTTGGAGTAACCGCTTTATTGATATCTGTAAAATAATTTGTAGCCTTACAAACAGTACATACCATTGCTACTTTCACTACTCCACCTTTCTTTTTTGCCGCCATAATACTCTGAGCTAATACAAAATAAAATATATTGAATGACTTTTGAGATGATCAAATTCATACAAG
>JAUMYK010000024.1:7032-14704 GCA_030528665.1 bacterium | reverse complement strand
ACCGCAACTCGGTGAGGGAGGGATTCGAACCCTCGAGACGATTTCTCGTCTGACTCGTTAGCAGTGAGTTGATTTCAGCCTCTCATCCACCTCACCCAAATGCGACAAGTAGTATATAGTGAATTGGATTTGAATTTCAAGGCAAAAACCATACATTAGAGTCAGAATTTTACTCTTTTTTGATAAAAGATGACTGAAATACTAGGAAGTGTAGAGGATTTGGGGAATCTAAGAAGTGACATTAACCAAGTCGGAGAAGAAGCCGTCAAAAGAGCCCAAGAAGAAAACCAAAAAGCTCAAAAAGTAGCTCAAGAGATCAAAAAAGATAAAGCAATCAATCAGCATTTTGCCCTCTTTTTGGCGATGTTGCTCAAAAAAATTCAAAACGAAGAACTCATCTCCTCGATCTACAATACTTTTTTTAAAACCATCAACCCAGAAAATAATATCACCTATCTCAGAAAAGATGCAAATACTAAGGTAATTGCTGGCTTTTTTATCCCTTTTTTTCTCAAAGAGGCAGAAGAATATAAAATTCTGACTTTTTACAAGCGTTTGGATCCTGAGAAGGCTAACTCCTCTGTCAAAGCCTACATCCACTATCTCGAACAACTTTCTGCCACTTATCACGATAATATTCCAATCAATCAATCTGCTTTTGTCAATCTTGTGATCCTCATTATCCAGCATTTTATCAAAGCTACCCCTCACGAAGAGCTTAAAAATCAGATTTTCAATCATCTCTATGAGAGAAGATAGTCAACTTTTCTCGCTCGACTTACCATCCTGCCTATTCTCGATGGTAGTCGGAAAACTTGACTCAGGATCTAGATTGTAGATCAAGTCTGTAATAACAGAGACAGGCATGGAGTAGTAGAAACTAAATCCATAATACCAGTCCATTACACCTCTTCACTCCGCTCTTCTCAATCTTCATTCTGCCTCTCCTCTGCTCTACACCTTTGACAATAGTTCACAAAAGGTTCTTGCAATTTGATCGCATGATAGATCAATTCCTCGAGATCAATCACTCCATTTTTAGTATCAATCAACAAAATATCTTCTTCACTATCCTCTCCATGATCCAATTGTATCACATATTTTGCACTATAGTCCTGAATGAGCAAATCTTCAACATATTCTGCTCCACAGCGGTCACAGCTTTGCGATACAGCACAGTGGAGCTGCTCAATTTTTGCAAAAATTGCATCCTCACCTAAGGAATACAAAGTAATCCTTCCAGATGCCCCTTGAGATGTGAGGTTTTCAATACTCGGAATACGCTTTTGTTCAAATGTTAATGTATCGGTAACCTTACTCCTCAGCATATCTGAGATTTTAACTTCAAATCAATTGTGTTTCATTGTTCTTCTTTTGAGATAAAAGCTTTGCTTCTGATACTAGGATCAAAAGCAAGGGTTTTCGTGGTAAGTATACAGATTTTTCTTCTCTTTTAAAGTAAAAAGTCATTGACTTTTAAGCCATAATACCTATATACAAGACTACTTACTTTACTTTCCCCACAAAAGATGAAAAAATCCTGATTTACTTTGGTCGAAATTCTGATCGTGATCGTTATTTTTGGAGTGGGGATTTTAGGAGTACTGACCTTGATGAGCCATAGTATCGGCTATTTTGACCGTATCAATATGCAGACCAGAGCTACCTTTCTAGCAAAAGAAGCACTCGATCTGGTTTTTCATCATAGGGACAATAACCTTATCCAAGGCTATCCACGAAATTATTATGATTATCAAAATGATAAAGAAGTCTATTTTGGAGATGAGGGATATTCCACTTTCAAAGTCTGATTTCACCCTGATCAAAAATCCATTCTCTTTGAATCTGTAAAAACCCAAAATACTGATCCAAATCAGCTTTTTAAAACTTTTTTCTTAGAACTGAAGACGGAAGAAGCATTGAGTTTTTATGGCTACGATACCCCAAGCGAGCAGGAATCTATAGGTAAGGGATTTGCAAGGCGAGTCAGTTTTGAACCCGTAAGAATTGATGCAAATACGAGCTTTCCTGTCAATAAGCTCCTCAAAATCACTGCACATACCCTTTACAAAAGAGGTGAGCGTATCTGAGAAGTTAAACTTTCAAGCCTCATTGGACTCAAGGATAGCATCCTAGAATAATCCTTAGTACCCCTAGCTCCAATTTTCATTTCTTTTCCTCTCACAATGCACAAAAAAGCCTTTACACTCCTGGAAATTCTGATTGTTGTGGTACTCTTTGGTCTTTTAGCAGGGATCATCTTGCAGACCTATACCACGATTTCTCAGATTGGATTTAGACTTCAGCAGGAAAAGGAGATTTCCAAAGAAGCACTCATCATCTCTCAGGTCCTAGAAAACATCGCTCAGACCCATACTATCGAATATAACAAGTACGACTGGAAAGAGCTTAACAAACAAAACGGAATCGTCGATACCCTCTATCTTAAAGACAACGACGGCACACTACGCTCCCTCTCGAGCGAATGCTCACCAGCCAAAGATCCAAGCCAAGCAGACCTCGCTAGCTATGAAAAGCGAGATAGTGCAGCATACAATACATCAGAATATCAAGCTCTACAGGAAAAAATCAAAAATGCTGACTGTAGCCTCATCATGACTGAGGAATCGGAGAGAATTCCTCTTCTAGAAAATAAAGCCTTTAGACTCACTCAAATCAAATTCAAAATCATCCCTGCTATTGGTATTGAACAACTCAAAGATGCCTATCAAACGAGTAGTCAAGCAGGGAATACCCCTGAGACAGATCAGCTCCCTGAAAGTGGACAACCTGGATTTTGGCTGCTAGGGACGCTGTATAGTAAGTATTATGAGCCAAAGAGGCGAAGCAACAATATCTCGCTTCCACTCCAGCTTTTCTTTTCACTTCAGGGGAACCTCCCAAGTCTTTACTCCGAAAGCACTACCAATGATGCCTCATAAACCGAGATGAAATATCCTCCTGCTTGCTCTCTTTGTACTCTTTGCTTCAGCACTGATCGGGATTTTGATCAGTATGATGATGAAAAATTTTCTCCACTATAGTCAGGAGAGCTTTTACTATCATCAGGCGAGTGCGATGGAGAGAGCAGCCAGAGAGCTTGCTTTTGCACTCTTTGATCAGCGTGATAGTGGTCTCAACTATGAATTCAACAGTCAGGATACCGACTTTTCCGCCCACAATTTTGACTGTCCTGTACTCGAGGATAAGGTAAATGATACAGAAAAAAAAGAACAAGAAAGCTGACCTTGTCCGATCGATTTTGGCTTTGAGATCAAGATTAAAGGGGTCAAAGCGTTCACCCAGCCTATCCAAATCCCTGCTGGACAATCCAAGGTCATTCCACTCTTTAGCTATGAGATACAAGAGATCGGAAAGACTCTTAAGATAAAAGGTATTAGTAGTGCTGAGCATCATTTTACTTTCCCATCAGATGTCAAACGCACCATATATACTGCTACTAATGATGGGAAAAAGTATCTTGTCCTGAGCAATCTCAGCAACAATTCTAACACTTTCAAAACCATTCAGCCTAAAAGTGACACCGCTTATCCCCAAGAGCAAACGATCATCACTACCCTTGGCTACTATCAAGCCAGTACTGTAGGTAGAGAAACTCAACTCACGACCAAAATTCCAGAATTTCTCAGCTCAGATAACTATTTATATCTTTGAGCTAGATAAGCTTATTGCTATAACACCAAAATTACTACTCAAGTACTTTAATCTCTCTCTCCTCCGCATTAATTTTTTCGATATGGAGAGCCAGCGGATGTTCTAAGTCAAGCTGATCAATCCATTTTGGTCGCTCAATCACGATATACTCATACTCTGCGATCTGATTGAGAATCCCTTTTTCTACCAATTCTTGGAAACTTTGCAATCTATACATATCGATATGGAGGAGCTGGTCTTGATAGCTATTGAGATAGGCATAGGTCGGTGACTGTACTTGCTGAGGATCGAGTCCCAAACCTTCCGCAAAGCCTTTGATCAAAGTAGTTTTGCCAGCTCACAGCTCTCCTGTGAGGAGTAAGACTTTATGCTGATGAGCAAGAGTTTTACCGTACTGATGCATCTCTTGAGGACTAGAAATTTTCATGTAGATAGCAAGAAAAATAAATCTTTGGCTCACTATACAGAAATCTATTCAAAAAGCAAAAAAATCTGAATAAAAGAAACCTTGAGACAGATTATGAAGAATAAGCATAAGAACATTTCCTCCAACAATAACCACATTGAAACTTCTTTTAAAAAAACACAGTCATTGGATTTCAGGGAAATTGTTAGAGTGAGTCTGCTCTTTAAATCATCAAAGTAAAATTCATAGTAAAAATATTTTTCCTTCAAAAAAGATTTGAAATTCAACACCAATCTCATACTCTCTTGAATAGCGTTTATTTTATATTTTCATGATTTTGATCATGGGAAAACGGTCTTCATGCTTCTTAGGAGCTTTAAGCTTTCTCGTCATAGGCTGTAGTCAGACTCTCACTAGCACTACTGCTCTAAATTTTAAAATTATAACACTTGAGCAAGATCGAGATACCTTTCTAGAAAAAGCAACAAACTATCAGGATATTGGGGAGATTCCAGGTATTCCCAAAGAAATCCGTGATGCCTATTCACATTTTAAGAGTAAAATAAGCGCATTCAATGATTTTGAAGAAGAAAATCAGGATTGAGGAGAGAAGTTTATCTTTAAAAAGGTCTTTAAAAGTAAATATGGAACCTTTGAACTCATTGCTTATGAAAATCATTATCTTCTGATCAAAGATGGGGAAAAACTTCTTGAACTAGAAAGAAACTTTATTACTCAGGAACAATTCAAAAATTTTGTAATTGATAAACAAGGAGACTGGCGACTGCTTTATCAAGAGAATTATTACTATTCTGATGAAGAATTAGATCAGCTTGCAGAGCAAGGACATAACGGACAACCATGGAGGGAGAAAAATATTCTTTTCCATAACGGGAAAGAAATTCCTTATGAAGAAGTGTTTGGGCTTTATGAGTTATGAGGAAAGGTCTTCTACTTCTTCAAAAAAGAGAATCACCATCATTTCTCTTATAAGTATGATGAGAAAGAGTTTACAACATATTTTGAAATGATTGTACATGATACCTGTGGCTGTGATCTTCAATATCTTTTAACGATTCAAGCAAACGAAGATACAGGAAAACTTATTTTTCGAGGGAGTATTGATGGCATAGCCCAAGTTGCACTTCTAGAACTGAATACTAAGGCATCAAACTAAGCAAAAAAATCTGATTTTTTATCTTTTTTACCCTTGGTAATGATGAAAAAACTTTTAACACTCATTCTCCTAGGAGGAAGCCTACTTTTTCTTGCTGGATGCTGGGATAAGCCTTTTGATCTTGAAGCGAGAAAAACAGCAATTGCAGAGCTAGATCAGGTATTAGAACATCTTGATCAAACAAATTATGATTTTGAAACCTATCCATTAGATGAAGGTTCAGAGGGAGCTGAGCTTTCGGTGTACAAAAATCCACAAGGTGAGATCGTGAAATTTAGAGTAGAAGTATACGCTAATATGGGAAATTTTATCACTGATTTCTATCTTCAGAAGGAGAAATTGATCGCTGCTCTTACCAAAAATACCTTCTTTGCTTGGGATGAAGAAGAAAATATACACGCTCTTGATACGGAAAATACAGAGCTCGTAAGCTACTTCTTTGATGCAAAAGAAAAGCTGATTGCTACCGAAGGAAATACAGAAGCTGAGTTAATAAGTGAGGAGGAGCTTTTAAAACAGAAAGAAAAATATCTTAAAATCCCTGAGCAATGGAAACAGCAAAGCTCAAGAAGTTTTATGGGACATGGAAATGAGCCTTTTTGGAACTTATGAATTGGAGATGGGTATGCATATTTTTCAAATCCAGAAGGAAGAAATAAAAAGATTGCTATCATTATTGAGCAGCAAGGAAAAAATTTTCTCTTTAAGGGAGAAGGAATGAAAGGAAAGCTTGAACAAAAGGTTTGTAATGATACGATGAGTGAATTTCTCTACCAGTATATGCTGAGCTTTAACCTTCATGGAGAATATTACCAAGGCTGTGCAAGTAACGCCGTTCCTCTTAACATCATTGATCGGTCGGAAGATGCTTGCTTTCGATCTGTAGAAGATGCGATCTATGGTTCAAAACGCTTTGAGCAGTCCATACAAGAGTACCAGAACATTGTAGCAAAAAATAACGAAAAAGCTGATCCTGATGAAAATGATTTGATCGGCTACAAGATTAGTATTGAACAGGAAGATGAAACAGGAATAGAATTTGCCTTAGTTGAAGAATATCCAAGGAGAGAAGTTACGATTGAGAGATTTATGGTGGAAAAAACTAAGGGAGCTGTCAATGTTTACAATCCTGTTGAGGATAGTCGAGATATGCAGTTAGCACTTAGCCCTGATCTTGAAGAAGCGATTAAAAGCAACTGTGAACTGCGTTAATCTTCAAAATACGATAAGATTCAGTCTTTTTATCTTTTTTTACCAATAGCTATGATGAAACCCATGAAAAAACTGACCATGACCGCGAGTCTTCTCCTAATGGGAGCGGTTCTTTTGCTTACCGGTTGCAGAAAAACTGAAACCTCAGAAACCATCAAGCAAAACCCGAGCAACACACTCACTCAAAACCAAATTAATTCTCCAGCTTTCAAAATCCTTGAAAACATAGCAACCACTCTGGGAGAACCAAGCTCTGCAATCCAATCAACAGCAATAGAGCGAAAAGAAAATCAAAAATTTCCAGCATTCACCCTCACACATCTTTTGGAAGAAGACCAGAATCTTGATACGAGCAGCATTTTTGAAGGTTGGCTAGAAACAGGACATGCTGATGGTCCCTATCAATCTCTTGTCTGGTTTCTCAAGGAGAAGCTCTTTTGTAGTGTTGAATCAGGGATTCAGGATGAAGAACTTATTGATCGTCTTCTTGAGCTTGATAGGAATGAAACCCTGGATGAGAAGAGCTACGAGGAGCAATATACTGCATTGATGGACAAGGCGAAATTCTCATTAAAAGTGAGTTGTGGAAGTTTTCCAGAAACTGAAATCTCTCCTGCCGAGATCGCATTTAGTGCTTGGGGAAGTGAGCCATTTTGGTCAGCAGAGCTGAGAGGAGAAAATATCATCTACACTACACCAGAAGACAAGCAGTATCTTGCATTTAATAGCTTCAAAAAAACTAATGATGGCTATGAATTTGAGGGATTTAGAGGTCTAAAAGGAACAATAACCAAAACTGAATGTACGGACGACGGTATTGGTGAAAAACACGATTATACCCTTAGCCTCAGTTTTCATACCTATGAAGAACCAGAAAAGACTATCAATGTAGAAGGCTGTGCGGATGCAGAAGATCCCTTCTTCATAGTAGGAAGACAAGGGAAACTCAACAATTTCATCAAAAAAACTCATTACCCCTACGAAGGAGAGCTTGATCCTAAAAAGCTCAACTACATGATTACCAATAGTATAAAAAACTATCTAGAAGTCACCGTAAGCCAAGAAAACTATGAACATCTCATGACTATTGTATTTGAAAAAGGAGCACAAGGACGAGAAAAACTCCGAGAAGGGAACTATCCAGTAGATGAGGAAACCTGTGAAAAACATGCAAGTAATGAGGTGTTAATGGATTTTTGAAT
>JAUMYK010000024.1:0-6932 GCA_030528665.1 bacterium | reverse complement strand
ATGAGGAAACCTGTGAAAAACATGCAAGTAATGAGGTGTTAATGGATTTTTGAATATTTGATAGTTGTCCAAGAGGATAAAATCAGATTTTTTATCTTTTTTATTTACCATACTATCGTATGAAAAAATGAATTGCATTGCTCCTTCTCTTCGTGATTGCAGGATGTAGCACTCCTTCTCAAACAATACCCGAATCCCCATCTGAGAAGATCACTACGCAAAACAACCTAACTTGAACCACTGAGATGAGCTCATTTCCTTTGCTTCAAAAACAAAAAATCTGAGAAAATTTCAATGATTTCACTTTAACGAGCTATAAAGAGGAAGACAATAGCGTCCATTTTATTTTGGAAGGAGAAAAAAAACTCAAAGGAAAGCTTAGTTACAGTGAATTTGCAGAAAACTATTACTTTATTTCAGATGAGGAGCAAATTTTAGGTATCAAAATTGATGAACTTGAACCTCAACGGGAGGAAATTGCCTGAGATGTGGAGTATTCACTAAATGTGTTACAGGGAGAACTTGCTGAAGAAAGCTCTATTGATACTTCAAAAATAAAAGAATTGAAAGCTGGAACCGAACTCCCGGTTGAACTCACCATCACGAAAATTGAGCATTCAGGCTACTACTATTCTGAATATCACAATATTCTTTCTATACGTGAGCTCCGCTTTTTGCAAGAATAGCTTTTTTATCTTTTTTACGCATGCTAAATATGAAATCATTTCGTTTACTGATGGCTCTTACACTCTTTGGTATTTTAAGCTTTCTAAGCGCATGTACGCATAATCACCCTACACCTTCCCCTGAGCCACTATCCTGACAAGTATTCAGTGAGGCAAAAAATATCATGCTTGCTTTTGCACCCTCTCTTGGGAAAACCGCTAATGATATCAGTAAAGAGAGCTATTATTTTACAGAAGCTGATGAAAAATTTTCAGTTTGGGTGCTAGCAAAAAAAGACATCCCAGCACAAGATCGAAACTTTGATCAAGATACCTTTTTTGAGGGATGGGTAAAATATTATAATGAACAAGAGCCTGCTCACCAAAGAGTTATTTATCTCAAAGACAGAATGATGTGTGAATTTAGTGCAGTTAGTATTTTTCCTCAGGCATGAGAAATCCTTGATGAAGAAGATTATGAACAGGCACTGGAAAATACTAATCTTGAAGATATGAGCATCTCCGTTCAACTTCGCTGTGGAGATATTCCTGAAACGACGCCTTCTCCATTAGAGTTTGCTTTTGATATACGAGGTAAGGATTCTTCTCGAGATGCTCGCCTCAGACTGGATTATTTTCATTTTACTGGTCCTGATGAGGAGCATAACTACTTTTTCTCGCATATTAGAAAAGAAGGAGAAAGTCTGACTTTTTTTGATGATCCACACAATCCCAATCACTTCAAAGGAAGCATCAAAAAATCCCCTTGTAATGATGGAATGCATGAAGCCCACTATGCCTATGAGGTAGAACTTCAGATAGGAGATGATCACTATCAAGGCTGTGCTGATCAGATTGATCCTTTTTTGATAGAAAGGAGAGAGGGGAAGCTAAGTAACTTATTCAAAGAAATCGGCTACATGTATGAAGGAAAGCATGATCCTGAAAAGACAAGATATCAGCAGATTGAAACGAGAGCAAATCTTCTTGCTTTGATGATGACTTGGGAGCCTTCAGAAAGCGAAGAATATGAACAAAACCGAGCCTATCTCGTACTTAGAAAGACTAATGAATGATGGGAAAAGCTCTGGGAAGGAGGAGAAATAAACCAAACAACTTGTGAAAAATTTGCTACTGATCGGAATGTTATGGATTTTTCAGTCTTTCAATCCTGTGCGAGAGGCTAGTCATTAACAAAGATTTTTTTATCTGTTCAATCTTGTTTCCATGAAAAAAGTCTGACTTTTCTTCACTTTTGTTTTGATTGGATGCCTTTTATATTGATGTTTTCCCACATGGGAAGGGTCTCAGATTCCTCAAAACTGTCAAGAACAAGACTCTTGCCTCAATCTTGAAACAGAAAACGAGCAAATTTCTTCACATAATACTGAAGTCCCCTCTTTTGAAGCATTAGATGAAGTAGTACAAGTCTGTCATATAGAAGAGATGTGAGGGTATAGTGAGAAAATTACTCAACGCTCATTCCTCCTACCCTATCATGAGGGCTATCTCGGCTTTAAACTTGGAGGACAAGATGGTCGACAATTGGCTCTCACTTATAGAAAAAAGAGAGATCCTTGTACGCTTATCTCGATATCGGATACTATTTTTTGGTGGAATCCTTTTTATAAACCTGGAGAAACCACTTTTCGAGGAGTAAGCTATCCAGATAATAAGATTTTTTATGATCAAGGACTGCGAAATGGTATCCCCACACAAAAGATTGCAAAAAAGCTTAACTGTGAAGCTGGGAAAAGAGGAGTTGGTTCTGGAAATCTTGACTGTAAAAAGGCAGCTTTAGATTATTTCTATAAACTCTTTTTGTGAACAGAACAAGATGACTACTTTGATCAATGGATGAGGAAATTTAAAGAAGATATTATACAAGAGAAG
Organism: bacterium; assembly: GCA_030528665.1. The sequence continues at coordinate 4,374 of JAUMYK010000024.1, read as the reverse complement.
TATACTTCTTGGGATTTTTGGCTGGCAAGATATGATGTCTGTTTTGTAAAGGTAAAAGAAGAAATCTGAGAAATACAAGCAAACGACTCAGATGAGTTGAGATGAAAATATACTCAGCTCTTAAGCGAAAAACTTCATGCCTGTGCAAAGGAATATTTAACTGAATAAGGTGATCCAAAAATCTGATTTTTTATTTCTTTTTTAGAAACAGTTCTTGTCGCATTCCCCTCTTGGATCCTACACCATCTCTCCATGAAGTAAACTATAAGCTAAGAAATCTGAATAGAAAATATAACTTCCAGCTCTAAAAAATTCGTTGAAAGCCACTTTTTGATGCCTCAAACAAAAGATCTAAATCTACAGATGATTAAAAAAATAGAGAAAGTTGAGCTTGATAAATGATTTGCTTTTAAAATGGCTACACAAAACTTTAATTATAACGAGTATTTTAATAATCTTTCTTCTATTTTTCATTTTTATCACAGAAAGGCACCGCAAGCATTAGGCAGAGGCATTTGGATCATCCTCATCGATAAAAAGTCCCACAATTACCGCCAAAGGCACAGAAAGGACAATCCCCCAAAATCCCATTACCGTAGCACCGAGCATCGCAGAGACCAAGATGAGCACTGAATTGACGCCCAACTGCTTTTCCATCAAAAGTGGTGTAATCACATTATTTTGGAGCCACTGCACCAAGAAAAAGACAGCTCCAGCAATCAGCATCCCCCAGAAACCATTATGAATCAAAGCCAGCACTAGCACTGGAATAATCGAAAATACTGGTCCCACATACGGCACAATATCTAAGAGTCCTGTAATCAAGGAAAGCGAGAACATATTTGGTATTTCGAGTCCAAAGAGTTTCATTACCCAAAAGGCAAGATACATCGCTACTGTCACAAAGAGTGAGAGCAACACTCTTGCCTTGAGCCAGAGCGAGAGTTTATGATACATACTTTTTACTTTGGTCAGAGCAAGTGATCTTTTGGCTTTGGAAGTACTTTTAACAATTAGATTGATGAGATAGTCCTTTTCAATTGAGAAAAAGATCGCCATCGTAAAGACAATTGCCAAATTTGCCATCATCCCAAAAAATCCACCAATCACTGAGAAAATACTTGCAGAAAACTGTTTGAGATAGGTCGTTGAGGATTCCAAAAGACTATTGAGACCTGAGAGGATCGCTGATTGAAATTCAGTATTTGATCGATTAAAATTTTGCCGATTATTGATCAGATATTCCTTGATCATCTCAGGCAACCAAGAAATCTGATGAATTGCTGCAGGTCGAGGATTGTTTACCACAAACTGACTGATCGATATGATTACCTTGGAAAACCACGAAATCAGCAAAGAGACCTGGGAGATCAGAAAAGGAATCACAAAAAATACCCCAGAAAATACAAATAAGAGTAAGAGCAAATAACTCAGACCTATTGCAAGACCTCTACTTTTAACTCTTTTTTCAAATGCCAAGATCATTCCCTCAGTCGAAATCGAAATAATCAGCGAGGAAATAATCAAATACACGATATTGAGTGACTGATAAAACCAATATCCCAAACAGACAAACAATGCTCCTATCAGCCAAAATCTTACCATACTAGCTGTAGAAAAACTCTTACTCACTCCTGGTGTTGCACTGTCCCCTTGAGGAGCTGTGTGTAGAGCGGCTACAGGAGCTTCTTTTTTTGGAGGAGTGGTTTTGGGAGTAGTTTTTGAAGGAGTGCTGCGAGGCATAGTGCTGTAAAAAAGGGATAAAAGCTGATTGTATCTGATGATCAAGGTAATTTGCCAGAGAAGTTCGATCCTTTTGCTGGACATAGTGTTGCAGTTCTTGGAGTTTTGCTTTATGCAGAGTTACAAAACATTTGGCATAGTTTTCCGTATGGGAAGCCACTTGTTGTAAGGCGGTTTGACAGGATTTGATCAGGATTCTTTTGATTTTATGCCTATAAACTGCTCTCTTGGAGATAAGGAGAGGAATATGAAAAGAAAGCTGATGATAAGCACGATTGGGATACTGCTCGGTATGAAAGATGGTAAAAATCCCACGGTTGACAATCTGCCTTTTTCTTGTCAGATACCTGACTTCCTTGCCCTGTAATCTCTGTGATCTTGGAAACACAATCATCATTGATGCAAATAAAAACATCCTGAGCATACGAATTTCCCCCAAAAAAGCAAATTTAATCCGCGCTATTGTAAGAGGAGCTCTACCACAAAGCATTTCCTCTACCTCTCCAATTTTTCTGCAAAAAGAAAAAAACCTGATCCTAGCAGTCAGTATTCAGGTTTTTTCTGAGAGATGCGTACTAGTATGCAACCTGTACTCCAGGACTCATAGTAGTAGCTACTACCACCTTTTTTACCAATTTCCCCTTTACTCCTGTTGGTTTATTTTCTTCAATCGCTTTCATCAATGATTCGATATTTTCGATGAGTTTAGTATTGTCAAAAGAAAGTTTTCCTACCAAAGCGTGGATATTTCCTGTTTTATCAAGTCTGAATTCGATTTTACCTTTTTTGGTCTCTTCTACTGCTTGTCCGATATTGAGTGTTACGGTACCAGCTTTTGGAGATGGCATAAGTCCCTTAGGACCAAGTTGTTTTGCTACTGGAGCAAGCTCTCTAATCAATTCTGGTGTGGTAATCAAAACATCAAAATCAGTCTTTCCATCTTTGATATCCTTGAGCAAGGTTTCATATCCTGTGATATCAGCACCAGCTTTTTTAGCTTCTTCAGCCTTGTCTTCTGTAATAAATACTGCTACCTTTTTGGTTTTTCCTGTCCCGTGAGGAAGAATAGTAGTTGCTCTAAGCATTTGATCGTTGTACTTTGGATTTGCATTGGTTTTTACCGCCAATTCAATCCCAGCATCAAACTTTGCATAGTTTACCTTTTTCAAAAGCTCAACTGCCTCAGCTAAAGGATAAAGTTTGCTCTTATCCACGAGCTTTTTCATCTCTACATACTTTTTTCCGTGTTTCATACTGTAATAAGAATAAGAATAAAATCGGTACTGGCGATAAGCTCTGCCTATCTCCCGGTTATCAGGCAGTGACTGCCCTCGTATTTGATCACTCAAGGTTTTTTAATGCGTCCTTGAGCTGTTCCATACGCTGCTCTTGCGTCTGCTGAGTATCAGCTGATTGTTTGTGTTGTCGTTTGAGGTAGGCTTTGAGTCCCATACTGAGGAGCAAAAGTCATCCTCCTATGAGATAAGGCAAATACTGTTTCCAGTTCTTCATCTCAGCCTCTAAAAAAAGTAAAAATCTGACTTTAACGAAAGCATACCTCTCATTCAACAAAGCCCTAGTATACTTTTTTCCTCTCCAAAATCAAGAGAAGCCATACCGCAAAAAACGCCTAGCACATACGATGCCGCTCATAAAGCCTCTCGTCACATCACAAAAATGGTGGAGGTGCGGAGAATTGAACTCCGGTCTAAAAGGCATACTTCTTGATCTCTACCATTATAGTCAGCTTTTTCACCTATTTTTTAGCCTTACTTAGGAGGAAGGAAGCGCAAAGTGACAAGCGAGGGTTTCCAATTTATTAAGCAAGGTTTTGGGTTTCCTACTCAGATCCGCCTTGTGCCTAGTAGGAGTCAGCGACAAGGATAGTTTTAACTGGCTTGTGCCTAACGACTACGCGTAAGCTTTTACAAGTTCAGCTCTCTTAAGAAGAGATTTTCATGCGTTAGCATTTTTTTCTTGATTGAGTTTATGCTCAGGCAATCATCGAGCAATGGCTATCAAGAGGTACGGATTCCTTCCATCAAATCCAAAGTCACCCCCATCAGGTTTGAGTGTAGCTATTTGCGAGAGAAAAGCAAGAAAAAAGTCTGATTTAGGATTTTTTATTTGACTCCAGTATCGTTTTTCCTATCATCAGTTACTCTCTAGCAATATCCTTTTCCACACCTAAATTCTTAGGAGAAGAGGCGTGAAACTTCTATTTTCTTCTTTAATGCTTATACTCTATAAAAATGATCCCTATTATCTATCAAGAACATGAGAGTCATCGCTTTGAAACAGAGATACTCATTAGAATACATGAGGATGTAGATTTGAAAAAATTGCAAACCTTATCAAACAAGGATCATCTCTCAAAAGAGTGACATATGAGTTTGGGGGAATATACAAATAGTTTGGGGGAATGTGAAATTATGCTTCAACAAACTTTTTCAAGCCACCACCTCTTAGTAAAAGTAGCACCTTTTCATCTGAGCTATATTTTGGAGATCATCACTGATACTATGATACAACTCAAACTTTTAGACACCATAGAAACTATGATTATTTTTAATTATAGTAAAGATGATGACTATCTCTCAGCATTTCTTGACTGGTGTAAAAAATCAGAAT
>JAUMYK010000023.1 GCA_030528665.1 bacterium | reverse complement strand
AGAATAACTATGGGAGGGGTGGGATTCGAACCCACGACCTTATCCTTAAGGTAGGTAGGCTTTTTTCAAATCCTTTCTCCATACTGCTAACCAAGTCTTAATGACTTGATTAACATAACACTAGTATTATATCCGAATGGCGTAAAAAATCAAGCTATTTTTAAGAAAAAATAAAAGCTAGTTAAGTACTAGCTTCTATATCTCCTTTAAGACCTATTTTTGTCCCAAAATCTCAGAAAGTAGCCTTTTGTGTTTCCCTCAGTTTAGTATTTTTGAGCCTCAAATACCCTTGTGTGGTCTGAATGTCGCTATGCCCTAGCATTACCTGTATTTCTCTCAGGTTTACTCCTTTCTCCATTAGATAAGTAGCAAAGGATACCCTTAGTGTATGTGTAGTATACTTTTTGCCGAGATGGTGGAGTTTTTCCAAGTTTACTGCATATTTTTTATTCAATGCACAAACGGTCTGCGGTGTGATAGGTTTTCCGAAAGTATCGAGTCTATGGGAGATAAATACATAGTCATCATCTGCTTTATTTATTCCTACTTTACCTCCAGCTCGAGGTAAGGGTTCTTGTCTGATTGAGAGATAATCTCTTAGTAGTGCCTGACAATAAGGCAAAAAACTGATATACCTTTCCTTTTGCCCTTTCCCCAATACGCAAATCTCTCCGTTTAAGACTTCTCTGACCTTCAGACTCAACATTTCTGACACTCTCATCCCAGTAGTAAAGCCTAGTACAACAAGGAGTTCGCTCCTGACACGGTTGATCAGATTTTTCTCCGTTTTTCTGACAATATCTACGATATTCTCAACCTCTCCCTCCTCGAAATAGTCGTGCGAGATATAGCGGACTTTAGGCACCTTTATTTTTTGACAATTCATTCCTATATTATAGGACTCATTTACATACTCTAGGAATTTTTTGACCGCTTGTATTTTTCCTTGTATAGTTGCTTCTGAGAGATACGGCTTAACACCATAGTGGATTGATTTTTTAGGCGTTGGGGTATTCCTAAGCTGTGTCCTCCATTCCTCTATGAGTGGCAGCGTGATCTCCTCAACCTCGCTCAATCCGTGGCTATAAAAAAGCTCTAAAAACAGGGATATATCCCTTTTGTAATTGACAATCGTGTCAGGCTGAAAGTTCTTGTTCCTGTAGTAGTCATAAAATTGCTCTAGGAGTTCGTTTGTGATTTTCATTTTCCTAAAAAAAAGAAGATAAAAAAGGCGGAATAAGCCCTATCTTCTTTATACAGTCTTGATATTATACCCTAAAAAAGGAAAAAGTCAAAAAATAGAGGCTTTTTCTATTTTTTCTTGCTTTCTGCTTGTATTTTGAGCAAAAAACGATACAATTCTGGTACTGTATAAAGAAAAACTCTTTGAGGAGGTTCTTATTCCGTAAGTTTTTATCTTGCGGAATTTTTCGATTATGAAAAAAAAAGAAACCTGACCAAGCAGAAAAAAACTCGTTCAGAAATTGGATGTAGTTTTTTCTAAATATATTAGATTAGTAGAGTCAGACCAGCACTGAAATATAACCTGTCCGCTCTGTGGAAAAGTGATGCACCGAAAACAGGCTCAGAATATGCACTTTATCAAAAGATCAATCCTCAAATACCGCCGAGATGAAAAGAACTGCCACGCTGGTTGCGTGAGATGTAATGTGATACTACATGGTAACTACATCATCTACACAAGGCGAATGCAAAGGAAGTATGGGGAATTGCTCGTCGATCAGATGATCAATGACAAGCAAATCGTCAAAATCGCTACATCATTGCTACAAGAGCAGATTGATCACTACACCCAGCTCGTAAAGGAATTAAAAGCACAGAAAGGACTATAATTTTATTTTTTTATCACTCAACAGATGAAAGCACAAAGACGAAAGAACATAAAGAAACTCCCAAAGAAGCATTTAGCTCCTCAAACTGTAAATGGCAAACTAGATGAGCTGTATTTAGAATGCTGAGACCTCTGGATGGAGAACCACCACCTCCGAAAAGCACTGAAGGATCAGCTAAAAATGAGAAAGGAGGATGTAGACTTTACCATTAACGAACTGATGAGGTTACATGCTCTGCTTGCAGATGAGAGAGAGGCAATGACACAAAAGATCAAGATCACGGATTCAATGTTATATGTTGTTATCTCCTGATTCCTACTCCTGTTGTCTTTGGCATTCAGCGGATGGGCTATGAGGATTATATCGATGGTAGCTCTCGTATATTCAATGCTGGGGTTGATTGGATTTATTCAATCAGCAAAATACCTCTTCAAAAAAGGAAAACAGCAGAATGTATCCAAAACCTCCTAGAGGTATGGAGGATAGAATCAGATTTATTTTATATTTCTCAGAAATTACAATGAACGAAAGAAAAGAAGTAGTTAAACAACGAATAAAGAAAAACCCTAAAGAGGTTATAGTATACAATCAGAAGGAAGCAATAGATTGTTTTATCTGTGACAAATATGACAATACAGGAGTCATAGTATACAACGGACAAGATGATTATTATGCGTCATTATGTAACTCCTGTAAGAAAGAAATAGAGAAAGAATTAAAACTGAATTTATCCACAAAAATTCCAAAATGAAACAACGAATCATCGACCTCTTAGAGGAACGGATAGACAACAAATACGAGCAAATCTGGTATCTACAAAGAGATAAAGCTATGTATCAATACAATGCAAGATTTGGCAGTTTCCAATCCGCCTCAGAAGACGCCCTAAGAAGGGCAAATAGGGGGATCAAAACCCTAAGAAAAGATATAGAGAGGCTGGAGAGGATGGTAGAATGGTTGCAATAGTCAGATTTATTTTGTTTTTGATCTACCATGACCAAAAAAGATATACTCAATTTACAGATAAAAACGCTTTACAAAAAATCACTTTCTCTATAGAAAAAGGAAAGATCGTGGCAAGCTTCATAGACAAGGAGGGAGAAAAGTTTGGAGCAGTGTTGGATCTATGAGCGGATTAGTCGTTATGTATCAGGAATTTTATTATTTTTACCATAAATGTTAAAAAGAAAATATCTCCAAGAGAGAAATTATTGTATAGTCTGCCTCAAGGAAATAACAGGAAGGCAATGACCATCCAAATACTGTAGAGAATGCGGAGAGAAGATCGCAAGAAATATGACCCTCATCCATTTGTGGAGAAAAAGAAAATGAAAGGTCGAAAAGATTTATACTTACTGAAAGAAAAATGAGGAGAGCGGAACTAAAGAGAACTCCTAGGAGTAAATCCTCTCGCTCACGAGAGACCAAGGAAAGAAAATCCAGTAAAGAAAGAACTCAGAAAAAAATCACAACTCTCATACTCAAACAGGAGGGCGAAGTTATCAGCTGTCCAAGATGCAACAAACCCAAAAGACCTCATAACCTCCCAGAGCGAGCAAGAGGCTATTGTAGATGCTGAGTCAAAACGAAATATAGACCAGAATTTTGTGCTTCTATTGTAGATTTTTTTGAGCAAGCAAAGAACGAGATAGCAGTAGATAGGCAATACTTTCAACCAAAAAAAGATTGAGAAGTATTCACTACCCCTGAATGATACGAGCATTGAGGCTTGAAGTCCGAGTTTACAAAGATTTTAGCTACAAAGTTCCCAACTTTTCAGAGGTGGAATGCTGAAATACTCATTACAGAGGATACGAGAAATAAGCGAACTAAGGAATACCCAGAGTTTGCTGAAGCATGTAAGGTAGCCAAAGAAATTCAACATGCAATACGGTTGGAGAACTCTATGGCTGGCATCTTCAACGGACAATTTGCGATATTCTTCGGTAAGAACTGCCTTTGATACAAGGATAAATCAGAAGTAGAACATAGCGGAAGCTTAAGTCTAACAGAAATCGCAAGAAAAGCCAAAGAAGAAAGGGAGAATTGAGAGAAAAAGAAAGATGAAAAATAAGTAGTTTTTATCAAGAGATGCGGTTTCTTGAATAATCACAATTCTCAAGTATAAAAACACATAGCCAACAGTGATAAAAACACGGTAAAAATGCCATAAACCCACCTCTCCGATTGTGCAATTCTTGGAAAGTTATCAGTCTTAAATTCTAATCTCTTACAAATGACAACAGATTTACAGCTCTATCAAAGCTACCAAAAAGATATTCTCCTGTGGATAGAAGATATGTTTGGGTTAATTCCTCAAAGGGTATTGCCTGAGTATCAGTCTCTCTTAGAAGAGTGTAGAAAAACTGGAGAGTATCAGCCAATGAGATTAACTATGTTTGAGCCGTTTGTGAAGGGCAAGCATATCACACGGCATCAATATGAGGTTTGTCTCGCAATCAATCGTGCAATCAACGGAGATATAAAAAAAATCTCTATCCGTTCAGGACACGGGGTGGGGAAATCTTCTATCTTTGCGATTGTTATTCTTTGGTTTTTGTTTTGTTATTTTCAGTCTATTGTAGGGTGCACTGCTCCAACCAGTTCACAAATGAACGATGTACTCCGAAAAGAACTCAGTCTGCGGATCAATAGATTACCTGAAGATATAAAAAAACTCTATGAGCGAACAAGCGAATATATCAGGGTTGCAGGTTATGATGAGACTTGGTTCGCAAGAGCAAGAACAGGAAAAAAAGAAAATCCTGAAGCTCTGGCAGGTCTTCACGCTGATGATTTAATGATCGTAGCAGATGAGGCGAGCGGAGTCGCAGAAGAAGTCTTTACAACTTCGGAATCAGCTCTTACGAATGAGAATACCCTCTTTCTAATAATCTCTAACCCTACGAGGACAGAATGATATTTTTACGACAGTCATACGAGGTTATCAGATTTATTCCACTGCCTGCATTTCAATTCGGAAGAAAGTCCAATTGTAAGCAAGAAATTTGTAGACTCTATCATTGCTAAGTTCTGAGAGGATAGCGATGAATACAGGGTCAGAGTGCTTGGAGAGTTCCCAAGAATAGGAGAGATGGACGACAAGGGATATATGCCACTCTTTGATCGTGGGGAGATAAAATTCATCCAAGAAAGCTCTTTTATTCCACATACGCTCGGTATTGACGCCTGAGGCGAGGGGAAAGATAAGTCAATATGGGTGGGGAGAGATAGCTATATCGGCTGAGTATTAGCCGAAGAAGTAAGGAGCAACGAAAAAACTATTGCTCAAAAAACCCTTATACTCATCACAAAGTATCCGAGAATCACAGACAAAAAAACCTTCTATGATAACTTTTGAGTGGGTGCTAATGTAGGGACGGAGCTTGCTTATGTAGGATATAAGGCGAAATGATGCAATAATGGAGATAAAGCTGATGATCCTGATAGATTCGCCAATAAAAGAGCTGAGTGTTACTGGAGAATGAAAGAAGCGGTAAAACTCTGATTTCAGATTATAGGGACTGAGCAGGAACGAGAGGATTTGTTCAAAATCAAATTCAAAAGGAATCAGAGAGGACAAATTCAGATTATGCCAAAGCTAGAGATGAAGAAGCTGATGGGAAAGAGTCCAGACAGACCTGATGCCTTAGCCCTTACCTTCCGAGAAACCGATAGACCGCCAAAGAAAGAAAACAAAAATCAGATTTTAGACAAGTATATTATCAACCCTATCACAGGGGAAAAGATAGTAAAAAAACATTTATCTCGTAATCAACGATTACCATGACTCTAACCGAAGAAATTAAACTAAACCAACATGCAGGTATGACGGAAGATGAAATCGCCAAAGTCAAAGCTATAGTGAAAAGAAAAGATGAGATGGATATTGCCAGAAAAGAGCGAGAAACTATCCGAGATAAAGCGGATGAGATCAAAAAGAAAAAGTCTCGCTCAAAATATAATGGAATTATAGACCCAGACATACCCTGGGAAAAAATCCTGATTGAAACCTATATCGGAACACTTCCATCAGGACTACCCATTGCAGTCGGCGCAGATGGGAAAGTAGATGGGATCAAGCTAGAGCTCGCAAAAGCAACACTTCAGCATTATATAACCACAGAAAGAACCATCAGCAAGATCAAAACTAATGCAGATAGAAATAAAGCCTGGAGAGGAACAGTCATTCTTGCTTCTACAATCACCACAAAAGTAAAAAATCTCCCACCAGAAGTGAAGGACAGAGACCCATTAACAAAAAACAAGCCAAAGCAAAGGCACTATTACACTTTCTGTCCTAAGGAGGTAGATGTGAAAGATGTGTGGTTTGACGAGTGAGCGAAAAGTATTGATGATGTCATCGATTGCATCTATGAGGAAAGAATCCCAGTACAGCAATTCAAAGCAAGGTTTTTTAAGGATGAAAAACCGATGAAAAATTACAAATATCTAGAGTCTGTAGGAACAACTGAGGACGAGGAGAAAAACAATGTAACAATTGTCAGACTTTGGCACTATTTCAATGTAATTACTGCGGAATACTGCATTGTAGCCAACGAAAAATGGCTGATTTACGATGGATACTATCAGGCTCTTCATGGAGAGTGTCCATTCACTCCGATTCAACATTATGAAGTCCCTGACTCACTCTATGGTGAAGGCATTCCTCAGAGATTTGCAGTCTGTAAGGGATTGATCTACAACTTCCTCAATGCAAGCGTGAATGGGGCTTGGCTCAATTCCTGAGGAGTGCTTTTTGCTGGGGCTGGAACGGAAGTAGATGATATTTATATCGAGAGTGGAGAAATCAATATCGTGAATATGACTGAAGGGAGTGCTAGTGACGTTGTACCGTTTATTCCCAATATCAACATTGGACAGTTAATAGAGATGCTCAGAATTTTGGAGGATTATGGGATACAGGCTACTGGACTTAATCAAAAAGCTCCTTATACTTCCCCAGCTAAGACGGCTTTTGAAGCTGGAATTATGAAAGAAGAACAAAACAACAGACTCAAGACCGTTGCGGAATCAAGAGACTTTGGTCTTGATAGGGCTTTTTCTCTCTCGCTCTCTAATATCCTTCAATTTGCTCCTTACCTAGAAACCCAGATCGTCATAGACGAGAATCAGAATGAGACCATAACCAAAAAGGAGATTAAAATCAAAGATAAAAAGCTGAAAAGGGACGGAGAGTCCATTTCAGGCATAGAAGATGCTTTATGAACTGAAGATTTCTTTTATCTGGATGACAATGTTTTTGAGGGGCTAAGTGAGCTGAAAGTGCATATCACCACACCATCAACTCCGAACATTCTCAAGTCTCTAGAAAAGGAAGACCTCCAAAAATATATCAATGCAAAGCTGCAATTGATTCAACTTTGAGGGGATCTAAGCCTTATCAACATTGAAGAACTCAACAAAAGAATAGATATGGTCTACGATATAGACCCTGAAAACATCAATCTCAAGACCTCTCAAGATCACTTGAGAGAGAAACAAGCCGAAATCATAAAGGCAGTAAGCTCCTTTGATGGAGGAGAAAATTTAGATCTTATGAATAATTGAAATGAAACTACTCAGCAACCGTGATTACCATGAACTCTTGCAGAAAGTGCAACTCCTTGAGCAGGAGCTCCAAAGCTACCGCTACCTAGAGGAAGCGAGAATATCCTTTGAAAAGTGCCTCAGCAATAGCGAAATTAAGATGATTGAGGGACTACCTCTCAATATCTTATCGGCAATGATCAACAGTATGAAGTCCACGAAAAATGCCTTATTGCTTGATCAGAAAAAAGCTCATAGTTCCGAAACCATTGCAGTAAGAGATGGAGCAATACTTTTTGCAGATATGATCATCAGAAAACTGATGCTTAATATTGCAAAAACCGAACAAAAGCAAAAAAGTGAATAAAAAAGATGTAAAAAAATTTTTTTACAAGATTTTTTTAGGTAAACTCCTCGTGTTAATGATAAAACCTGAGGGGTTTTTCATTCAATTTTTTACTTCCTAAGCCGTAATGGAATGGAAACACTACACAATCAAGAACACCTTGAAGCCGACAACAAGGAACAGGGGAACAATCAGGACGAAGTTGTCAGTCTCTCAAAAGCCGAATATGAAGCCCGTGAAGCTGAAATAGAGAGGCTAAAAAAAATTGAGAAAGACTACAATGGAAGTCAAAAAGAAGTGCAAATCTTGACTGCAATCAAGAAAGTCTCAAAAGACAATAAAGCCTTCTTTAAGTATTATAAGTCTGACAAAAGGATTGCCAAAGCAATTGCTGAGCACTTTGATTATGACGATCCTAAAGACCTCTATGATGCTTTAGTAGAAAACTATGGAAGCGATGCTTACGCTGGGAGTATTGACACTGAGGACGATGTGGACTCAAAGGTCAAGAAATCCACTGCGAGAGAGCTCGCAAAAAGAGATTTGTCAGACTTCATTTCTAATAAGAAAATGGATGCTAAGACAAAATCTCAGTTTATGGAGGAATTTGACGACCTCCTCGGAGAAAGGGATTTAACCCCTGAAGCCGTAAGTAAATATGCCAATAAAGCACGGAGACTCCTCGGGAAAGAGGACAAAATCACAAAAGATGATGAACTTCGTGGAGCTGGCATCCTCGGAGGAGGAAATAGGACTCCTACCCCTGAGGCTCCGAATCCTAAAGCAGAAAGTGCTGATATTCGTGAGATTTACAGAAAAAAGAAATCCTAAGACTTTTATTTGTTTTGTAAATAATCATGCTTGATACAACAAAATATAAGGACTTAACCGATCATATAAAAAAGATTGATGAAATCTATAATGATGCGATGGTAGATTCCATCGAAGATAAGGTTGGTTTTGATCTTTTTGACCAAAAAAAGAATTCAAATAGACACGATAACATCAAACTCAATCATGGTGTTGCTGGGGTAGCCGCAATCACTGAGGGGCAGAATTTTCCTGTTGCTACAGGTAAAGAGGGACACCTTCTCACTTTGGCAAAGCAACAGTATGGTGCAGATGTGATCGTAACTAAGCTCGCTAGGCTTTATAACGAGTATGATCAAGTAGAAGAGAATGTAAGAACGATTGTGGATGATGGTATGAATAAAATAGACCAGTCATTGGCGGATATTCTCTCTAATGGATTCTCTACTAGTGCTTATAATGATGTCTACGGACAATCTGTTACTCCTGTAGGAGCAAACGGTAAAGCTCTCTTTAGTGAAGCTCATACTAATGGTGCAACCAGTAGAACCTTTAGCAACCTTATTGTAAAAGGAACTACAAAGAACCCAGAATTGAGTATTGACGCTATTGAAGCAGCAAGAAGAATGGGGTACTTGTATAAAGACCCAAATGGAATCAATAGACCTATTGAGTTTGATACTATTCTCGTATCTCCTGAGTTTGAAAAAGAGGCTTTGATTATGGTTAACTCAGCTCTTTTGCCTGGGACAGGGAATAATGATGTAAATCCATACAAGGGAAGATTTAAGGTAAAGGTTTGGAGTAAGCTTGCTATGACTTCTGCGGGAGTAGATACCTCTAAACAATGGTATATGTTTAATTCCAAGCTTGTAAAAAATACCCTTAAACTCTTTTGGGCTCAGCACCCAAAACTCACTAAGCCTAAGGAATTTAATCCTGATGCAAACTGGCATTATATGTTTGACTTCATCTACTCAAGAGGATTTGGATGGGCTCCATATATTGTAGGTTCTAAAGGAACGAACCAAGCCTAAGTAATAGGGGCATAGCAGGTAAGTTATGCTATGTCCTTTTTTATCTTTTGATAATAGAAAAAATGACATTGATTTGACCAGATCGAATGAGACTTGTGCAAGAAGGGAATGCAAAAGCACTAGGGACTCCTTGGACAGATGAGGAGTGGAAAATTCTTGAGGCGATTCAAGATGAGGAGAGAAAGCAGGTCGTAGAAGAGCTTAGAGAAGGGACTTATAAGCCAAAAAAGACTGAAAAATCTGACAAAACTAAGGCTACACCTGAAGCTTCTAAAAAGAACTCCCAAAAAGAGCTAAAAAAGACTGAAAAGTCTGAATAAAAATCTTTTTTATATGATGTCATAGTGCTGATGAAATCTAACACTCTAAAAGAAATTATAGACAAAATTTACTGAATACTGGGAGAAGATGAAACCAGCACTATTTATCATAAGGAAAGAGATGTAATCCCCTCAATCCATAGTGTAAGAGATGCGATCATTAGCGGAGAAGTCGTGAATATTCTTACAGGTGCTAAAATCAGATGAGGAGATATGGGGTTTCTCCATAGAGATTGTATCCTAGAGCGAAACAGAAAGGAGTATGAGGTTGTGAGTGTCAATGAAGATGAAGCTACAGCAACGCTTGATGATTTAAGCCTGAATGATGAGCAATTTCCGCTTCTTATTGATGGAATAGTAAAGGTTGTAAAGGTAGAAAATGGAATAATCCAGAATACTACCGATTTCCAAAAAGGTCAAAGAGTTGGAAGGCTCCTTAAGTTACCAGAAGATTGCAAAAAGCCTCTTGATCTTTTTAAACCAAACAATGAAAAACTGGTTCATTATAGGACAAGTGAGATTATCACCGAATATCCATGCTATGTTATCTATAGAGATCAGGAAGGAGATGAAAGGTATATCGCAATTTATGGATATGAGGGGAAATTGAGACTTGCTTATCAGACAAAACTCCAAGAGATGAAAAAATCTGATGATGTGTGTGGGTTGCCTGATAACTATGGAATCAATAGTATCGCTTATATCGTAGCTGGAGAAATCCTTGTAGATACCTCGGAAGTGAATAAAGCAACGGCGATTTTGAATAAGGGGTATAAATCCGTAGGACTTCTCTATTCTGAGTATGCCTCAGAAACGAAAAAATCAACAAGAAAAGTGAAAAAATCCATCATGAGAACTCCTGACTTCTTTTAGTTTCCTATTCCTAAAAAATGGCTACTGAGGGAATAACTACCATTAACTTAAAAACTCCTTTTGCAAGAGGACTTATAGCAGACAAGGGAATTCATCTCGTACCTGAATCTTTTTGCGTAGGATGTAAAAATATCAGGACAATTAACGGAACTACTACCGTAAGGAAAGGCTATCAGAAAATCAGCAACTGACCTGAAGGAGTGAAAAGCAAAATTCAAGGACTCGTAGCAGTCAAAGGAGAGCTTTATGCGATTTGCAAGGGAAAATTTTACAAAGTAGATTTAAAAACCGGAGTCCTTGAGGAGAAGACAGGAACAACTTTTGACGAAAAAGAGCAGGTAAATTTTGTTGTCTATAATAATTTTGTATTTTGTCTCGATGGGAAGAATTTTCCGAAAGTGTTTGATAGGAAAGAAGGGATTTTTACGGTTTTAGATACTTCAAAAATTACTAGTGGAGCTAATCCAAGATTTGGTACGGTTTTTAGTGCAAATGTATATCTCGCAGGTGGAGGAGAAAATAAGAATATGCTCTATATCTCAAAAGGAATTACCAAAACCACCCCCAATGATGCCTATGATTTTACAGGAAATGGAAGTGAGAGTCTCTTTTTCGCTTCAGAAATAGAGGCAATCAGTTCTAATAAAGGAAAGGTGTATATTTTTACCACCAATACTATCGAAGTACTCACCAAAGACACTGTGACAGTAGGAACGGAAACCTCCAGATATACTACCCCCATTGCAGGAGAAAACCGTGTAGCATCATGCCGTAGTGTGGTGGTAGCTGATGATAGAATCTTCTTTTTTGCAAAAGGGAATAAGGTAAGAACTCTGGAATTTATCCCATGAGTGACTGATATTAGCGTGGGCGACCTCTCCGACCGTGCTGGGCAGTCTATTCAAAGGTTTTTGGATTCCTTGGATGAGGATCAGTCTGGATGTTTTGGTTATTATAACAAGGAGAAAAAGCAGGTCTACTTTCATCTGAAAGAAAAATGAGAGCCGTTTAATAATGTCGTGCTAGTGTATGATGTGATCAATGATAATTTTATCGTAGACACCAATAAATACTTCTCTGATGTGGAAAAATGTGATGGGAAATACTACGCAGGAAGCGATACCAACGGCGAAATCTATCTCGATGATGTGGGAAATATGGATAATGGGCAACCAATCGTTTGGGAAAGGAGAAATGCCCCTTTGAGTTTTTGAAATCCAAACATTAGAAAGGAATTTAGAGAAGTGAATGTTTATGGAGAAATAGAAGACTGAGCAAGTATTGGTGTGGAGGTGTTAGTAGATGGAATTTCTAAATTCAAAGGAAATATCAAATGAAAAACTGCAGAAATGGCAGGAACAGGTTCAGAATCTCTATGAGGGAGTCCTTACAATGCAGAGTTTAGTAAAAATGGGATGATCCCTTTTGAATATGGGATTACTGCAGGGAACCTCAGGGCAAGAGGGAAAAAGGTAGAACTGGTGTATTCTGGAGTATGACCCTGAGATTTCTGTCTTAGTGGAGGAAGTATTGGGCTGATAGGACTCTGAGATAGAGAGATTTCCGAAAAAGGGAAGAATGAATCAAACAATGCAAAACTTGAAAAAACTTTATAATCTATACCAGTAACACATGGCAGTAAAACCGTATCAATGGGGGTTAGACCAAAAAAAAGACAAGCGGATGACCGATGTCATCAATCAGGGAAGAAAGCAGCATGGTGCTGAAAAATTTGATGCTATCCTAGAGAGTCAATATGGAATTAAAAAAAGCGACTATATGGGGGACTCCTACAATAAACTCGTTTCTACAGCACAAACAGGAGGAAAGCAAGCAGTAGATAAGCTCTATAAGACCAATACGAGTTCAATTACTAGTTCTCAATCGAGAAATCCGATCACTGCTCAAAGTAATCCGTGAGCAAGGAATATCCTACCAGGTACCCAAATTAGCAGGTATGGAGACACTGGTGGAGCAATCAATACTCCTAAGTATAGCTGAAAGGGGGTAGGCGTAACCTATAGTAATGTCAGACTCTCGGATGTGACCAAGAATTGATCTGCGTTTCTCTGGAACGAGAGAGCAAAACAAAAGGAGCAACAAAGTGCTGGCTATCTAACAATGAGGAATGATTTTTTGGCAAATGCGTTTTATAATGATGGGATAGATAGCAGAGAGGGAATCGCCAACTATCTCAACCAATTTGGTGATTTTGCAAACGCTAGTCAAGGAGATAAAGATAATACCATTACTGCTATTTGGAATAGAATAGGAGAAATCAATAAAAGAAATACCGATACTTATTTTGATCAAAAGGGAAAGTACGATCTCAATTCTTTAGCTCCTAATGCCGATCCTAATCAAGCAAATAGCAACCAACTCTCAGACAGTGAGTATTGGGAATTTGTCAATACGACCCTCAAAACAAATTTCGATCAATTTGGAGACTTGAATGCGTTAAAGGAAACTTATGGAGACGAGGCTTTTTATAAGCTCAAAGAGTTTCTGACCTCAGCTAAGGGAGCGTATGATATTACTAATCCTGAAGAAAGAAATAGACTTGCAGGAGATATGCAAAAGATGCTTGGCACATTTATCTGAAATCAGTCTGATCTTTCAAAATTGAACCTCAATATGGAGTCAGGATTAAGTCTTTTTTCTCCTGAATCTCAAACAGAAATTAAAACTGATCTTGAAAAAATGGGACAACTGGAGGGGATGGGTATGAATGCTCAACAAATTGCTGATAGGCTCTGATGGACAACCGATAAGGTTTACCAACTCAATCTCCTCAAACAAGGACATAAAGCAACAAGACTGGGGAAATACTATGATCTCTCAGATACTGAAAAAACAAGACTCTCTGAGGAAACAGATATTGCAAGGCAAAGACTTAAGGAGGATCATGAATTAGCGATGCAGAGGCAGGATAGAGATTTACAGCGACTCACGGAAACCCATCAAAAAAACTACGAAAGACAAAAAAGGCAGAATGAAATCAACGAAGGAAATGCAAATATGCTTGCAGGACTTACAGGAATAGGATTCAGTTCAAGGGGAATACAGGGACTCCAAGAAATCCAAACTCAGGCAAAGGAGATTTTGGATGACATGACAACCAAGTATGAAAGAGGAAAAATCCAGATCAACGATATTAAAATGGATTTGATGATGGCTTACGAAAGAAAGGATGCCGATCTCGTAAGACAGCTCAATGAGTCTCTTGTGCAAGCAAAAAATGCCTATATCTCAGGGGTAGCACAACTTCAATCTAAATATGGACTCGTGAGTATGGAAGGGCAAAAAGCTTTAGCGGAAGCGACAAAAGGGTTCATAGAATCAGCTCAAAAAATCTATATGGATGCTTCTACAAATGCGAGAGCCAATCTTAAAAGCTTGATTGACGCAAAAACAGATCTTATGAACTACGAGTATAAGCAATTAGAATATACCAATGCAAAGAAAAAACAGTTTATGAGCGAAAGTATGTATATGACCCCTCAAATGGCTATGCAATATGCTCAAGAACATGGTTTCGCAGACCAAATAGATGAGGTTTTGAATTATCAAATGCAAGCAACAGTTAATACCCTAGAAAGCTATGCTCCAGGCTCAGGAATGAAATATCAAGGCGAAATCCAAGCAATGCTTAATAAAGGTTATACTCCTGCTCAAACCATCAGCAATCTCATGCAGAGAGCAGACTTTACCGGAATAAGTACAGGCAAGAATAAGTCCTATGCTCCAATAACCATCACAGAAAATACAAGAGGAGTCTATGATCCTAATAGTGGGAAAGTTACTTATTTTGATCAATGAGGAAGTAGTATCTTTGGAGAAACAACTAATCATATGCTAGAAGATTTTATTGCGAATAATCCTGTAGGAAGTGTGGGAGGTGAATGTGGCACCTTTGCTAAAAAATACCTTGGATGGCAGAGTTTTCCAAATGAAATTGAGGAAAAAATTAAAAAAACGACTTCAAAAGTTGCTCAAGTTGGAAGTGTGGCAGTTGTTGATTGGTCAAAAAGCGAAACTGCAACAGAAAAGCAGAAAAAATATGGGCATGTAGGTATTGTAGTATCTATTAACGATGATGGAACAACAACCCTCTTTGACAGTAATGGCAGTTCAGATCATAAGGTGGGGTATACCAAAGTACCTACGCATAGAATTGCAGGATATATTGAATCCGAATGAAATAAATTAGTTAATAACCAGAAGTTTGATCATTATTTTAATATGATCTCCTTCCCAAATGCGAAAATGTCCTCAAATTCAAAGTCTGAATTACAAAGAATAATTAAAAATAGTTGAAGCGAAGAACAAATAAGAAATAAGTTTATGACTATTGTGGAAAAAACTATGGGCGTAGATGCTGGCGGAAAATTAAAATCTAGGAGAGATTTATGAAAGAACTTAAATAGTATTAAAAATCTTCTTACTCAATTACAAAAAGAAGGTATAGAGCCTGGATTTTTTAGCGGAAAGTTGGAAAAATTAGCGAACAAGGTAGGACAAACTCAAAACTCTAAAATCAAATCTCTAGCAACGGCTCTTCAAAATGAGCTTGATGCCTTGATGAGATCAAGAACAGGTGCAGCCATCAATGCAAGTGAAGAGGTATATTACAATAGACTATTCCCAAATGAATGAAAATCCTTGCAATTGAATATGGCGGATATTGATGGACTTCTATACAGCAATACCTATCAGATACAAAACTCATTTGCTAATATTTTTGATGAGGAGTTTGCTCAATGGCTCTATCCCTCTCAACAAAAAGAATGACTTTTGTAATTCATAATCTCAACATAAAAAAGGGAGCTATTGCTCCTTTTTATTCAATATTGATCTTATATACTTATTGATTGCCTCTTAAATAAGTTACTGCTAACTCGTTCTTAAAAGAGCTATCAAACCAGCAAAAAGTAATATAATAAGCATAATAAGCCAAGTGATGGGTTTTGTATACTGAACACGCCTAGTCCACACTATACCTTCAATAATGTTGGGAGATGGTCACCATGTTTCATACATCCCCAATAGTCATAATAACCAAAATACTACAACAGAAGGAATAGATATAGCTTGTGCGAATTCATCCCCAAATAATAAGTACAAAACACCTACAATGTAAGCATAAAATGCAAAACTAAGGGGAAAATAACAAATACCTCTTACCCACTTTTGTCTTTCAATAAGCGGCTTATCTTCAAGAGTTCGTTCTTTTACTCCTGTAATAAAGTGTCATAATGTAGTTGATTTTGTAAGCCAAAGATAGATGTTCACGCATCCTCCAATAATGGTAAAGAGAAAGAAAATATCTATAATATGTGCTAAAAATCTCATCCATCTATTTGCAAGATTGAGCGGTTTATTGCTTCATTTTTTCCTCATCCTATTCTAATTCAAGAAGTAAAAGTTTTCCTATCAATTTAGTTTCACTATTATTGCTTTCTACGAAAGTTTTTGCTATGGTTCTTACCGTATTGATAGTTTCTTTATCTCTATGCATGATCTCAACAATGAGATTTGTCAGTATTTCTGCCTTTGTTCATAGTTGTTCTTTGATTTGAACTATTCTTTTTTGATTTTCTCCTTTCTGTTTTATTTCCTCTTCTTTTTGCATACGCTTTGTTTCTTCTTCTTGGGTTTTTATGTCATACGCAAGATTATAATTTTTAGATGCTTCCGCTACAATCCATATTTCTCCAGAATTAACTACTTCACAGAGTGATGAAAATTCTGTGTAATTATTATCTTTTTTAAGTAATCAAGAGAGTTTTTTGCAAACTTGTTCATACTCTTTAGCATGATGTTTTGCCTGAATGAAATATGGAAGAGCTGACTCATAATATCCCTTTTCAGCATAGTAAATACCTTGATCCCTTTCTTCAGTATATTTCTTAAACCATATATCTAGTTCTATAAATCCCTGTTTAATTTCTGCGTGTTGTAAAAGGAGTTTAGTATCTTGATAAAGTTGTCCATTATGTTTTAGGTATTTTAAAGATTCCTGCAACTCTTCAATTACACGATCATATTTTCCCTCATCTTTAAACTCAATGGCTCTCTGTGAATGATAGAGCCAATGAGTACGATCGGAAGTTGAGTAAAAATCTTGATCCTCAAATGGTGAAATAACAATAACCTGAGGTGAATAACTTGATGAGGAGCTTAACCATTTATATGCACATTCAGTTTTAGCATTTTCTTCTGCCTGTTTCATTCCTTCTTGTCACCTAGAACTCATGCCTGCATTGGTCATACCAGCATACATTAAAATATTGTGTTTTGCTGTGTTAATACATCTCTCATACTGTTCTTGGTTTGCAAAACTTACTCCTGAAAAAACGAAAGAAAAAATAATAATACTAAAAAATTTTCTCATGGATAATCTATTAGAAGATAAATATCCATTAAATACTCATTTTAAGCAAATAGTCAAGGAAAAGAAAAAAAACACGCCTCCTATGAAGCGTGCGTAACTCTACACTCTTAACTCTTCATAAATCTCGTAGTCCCCAAATACCCCTCAGTACTCTTGATCTCTGCCTGGAGCTTTGCGATCTTCTCGGCTACGAAAGCCCTCTCAAGCTCCAAATTCTCAAAAATCTTTTTACAACGCAAAACTGTAT
>JAUMYK010000022.1 GCA_030528665.1 bacterium | reverse complement strand
GACTCTCTTTTGCTGCATAGAATCCCTTTCTCTGATGGTCACCGTTCCAAAGTTTAGTGAACTTTCATCTACAGTTTCTGGATCAATTGTAATGCAGTAAGGAGTTCAGATTTCATCTTGCCTTCTATATCTTTTTCCGATAGCACCTCCATCATCGTATTCACATTTAAAAGTCTTGCTCAGGTCACGGAAAATCTTTTCTGCGGTTGCGACCTGCTTTTCATCTTTTTTGACAAGCGGAAGGATCGCAAATTTGATCGGAGCCAGCTGTTTTGGAAATCTCACAACGATACGAGAACTTCCATCTTCAAGTTGTTCCTCATCATAAAACTCAAGCATCGCAACCATCACCTGACGACCAAGCCCAAACGAAGCCTCTATACACCACGGAATATATCTCTCTCCAGTGTAAGGATCAGTATATTGCATATCTTTACCTGCATATTCTTGATGCTGCTTAAGATCAAAGTCTGTTCTATTGTGGATACCTTGGATCTCTCCAAATCCTCGAGGATATGTATATTCTACATCTACTGCAGCAGCTGCATAGTGCGCCAATTTTTCGTGATCCTTAAATCTCAAGTGTTCAGGATTGATTCCAATCACTTCAGTCCAATAGAGCATACAGTCAGCTTTCCATTGATTGTAGATCTCCATTGCTTTATCAGGATCTGCAGGTACAAAATACTCAATCTCCATCTGTTCAAACTCTCTGGTTCTATAGAGGAATTGTCCTGGAGTGATTTCGTTTCTAAAAGCTTTTCCGATCTGAGCGAGTCCAAACGGAATCCTTGCTCTCGTAGTATCTAATACTGCTTTAAAATCCGTGAACAGAGATTGGCAAGTCTCAGGTCTCATATATACTTTTGAACTCTCATCAGCTACTGGACCAAGCGTGGTGCTGAGCATGAGGTTGAAGTTTCTGCATTCTGTCCATTCAGCAGGATTCCCAGTATTGGGATTGTTCGGGATATTAGCTTTGATAAACTTTTCCATACCTTCATTTCCTCGAGATTCAGGAGAAAGGTTGGAAACTTGAAGTTTTTCAGCGAGCGCCTCATCGGAGAGTCAGTTTCTTATCTTTTCAAAATATTCTTCAATAATCTTATCGGCTCTAAATCTTTGTCCAGTCTTTTTATCATCAATCAAAGCATCAGCAAAACTTGCTAAGTGTCCACTTGCTTGCCAAGTCGTTGGATGTGCAATAATAGCAGTATCCATAAAAACAACATCATCCCTTTCTTGGGTAAAATGTTTGATCCAAAGATCTGCAATGTTTTTCTTGAGAAGTGCTCCATATGGTCAAAAATCCCAGGCATTAGCAAGTCCTCAATAAATTTCTGAGTTTGGATAGACAAATCCTTTTCTTTTTGCCCATGCAACTATGGTATCAAGTGAGAGTTTCATTTTTCTTGTGATCAAAAGTGTAAAGAAGGCTAAAAAAACCTTATGCGACAAAGATATGTAGCTTTATCAAGCACAAGGCTATGGATTTGATCCAAAAAAGCAAGTATTTTTCTCACAATTTACTCTTGCCTTTCCCCTTTTCAATGGATAATTCCTTGCAATTGCTCTATATTTAGTTATGCTACAAGATACTCTTTACCCCATCTATTCCGTTTGCAGATGACACCGACCTCCAAAAAAAACGCTTCTCGTAGCAAAAAATCTCAAAACTGATCCACAATTTCCGCATTGCCTCCAGGGGGAGACCAGCTTGTCTTTGAGGGGATTAGGGTGAATAATCTAAAAAATATTGACCTCACATTACCTAAAAATAAACTTATTACCATTACTGGAGTGAGTGGATCAGGAAAATCTTCATTGGCTTTTCAAACGATTTATAAAGAAGGGCAGTATAGATATATTGAATCACTCTCAAGTTATTTGAGACAATTTTTCAATTTATGAGATAGACCAGAGATTGACTACTGTAGCGGGCTTTCTCCAGCGATTGCAATTGAGCAAAACAAGAGAGTAGGAAACTCCAGATCGACAGTGGGAACTTTAACCGAGATTGATGATTATATTAGACTGCTTTTTGCAAAATTAGGGGATAGTTATTGCCGAAATTGTGGACAGCAGATTAAGCCACAAACCGTAGATCAGATCCTCCAAACCCTTCAAGATCACTATGCTAATCAAAGAATCTATCTTCTCAAGGAAAGCAACACACTAACCACTAAATCTGAACTGCTCAAATTTGTTCAATCCAATAGAAAAAAGGTAGAAAAAGGCTGAGGATTTACCAGATTTCTTCTCCTATCTCAAAATCCTGACAAGCCAGATCCGATCGAATATTTCTATCTCGAGGACCCTAATGTTCCAGACACTTATTTTCCGCTCAAAAGCTATGGAATCTATGATCGTATTACTCTAGAGGAAACCAAAATCAATAGATTGAAAGAGGATATTATCAAAATCCTTTCTGAAAGCAAAAAATTTGGGGTCTATCTTGCCGAGTCTCTCTTGGAACCTAAGATCACTCAGACAAAGCAAGTACAATCCAGTTTTTGAGCCAGTATTTCTTTTTCTTCTGCTAAAAAAACAAGCACAAAAGCTCAAAAATCTGATAGTATACTACAGTTGCCGTTGATCCAGCGATTTACGGATAAAATGTATTGCCCTACTTGTAATATTACCTATCCTGAGTTTACAACCCAGCACTTTTCTCCCAATAGGCAGGAAGGAGCTTGTCAGCAGTGCTTGGGAATTGGAGAAATTTTGCAGGCAGACTTGGATAAATTGATAGACCCTCATAGTCCAGTTCTAGAGGCGATTTTGCCATGGAGAGAGAGTAGTTTAGGACAAGGCATTCTCAAAAAGTTATGTGAAAAATATAGTATGGATCCTCAGAAAAATTGGTCAGACCAGCCAGAATGGTTTTTGACAGCTATTTTAGAGGGGGATGGAGAGTTGTTAAGAATCAAAACAGGAGAGAAACGAACGAGTCTGAAGTATAATGGAGTAGAGGAAATTATCAAAGAACAGTATAGTAAAGGGCTTTTGACTGTGGATTTTCAGGCAATGCTTAATATGAAGACCTGTCCTGGATGTTTCTGATCGAGACTCAAAACAGAGAGTTTGCATTGTTTCCTGACACTTGAGGCGACAAAAATCAAAAAAAAATCTGATTTATCCAACTTTTTACCCCAAATTTTTATCAATCAAGAATATATTCCTTCCGCTAAACCCTATGATCCAGCCCTGATAAAGTTTAATATCCGAGATTTACAAAAGATGGAGCTGAATCTTTTAATTGCTTTTCTTGAGCTGTATCAGTCCTCTAGTCTCAAGCCACAAAACCTTCTCCAAAGAATATTGACCCCTTTACTTGATAGGGCAAGAACGATTCAGGAGCTTGGACTCGGGTATTTGATGCTTACTAGAGGTGTAGACACGCTTTCAGGAGGAGAGATTCAGAGACTAAGACTTGCAAAACAGCTAGGAAATAAACTTACAGGCATTGTGTATGTTTTGGATGAGCCAACGATTGGCTTGGATACTGAGGAGATTCGCAAGGCGATCAACTCTATCAAACAGCTTCAGGCAATGGGAAATACGATTATTGTAGTAGAACATAATGAAGAATTTATCAAGGCATCCGACCGAGTAGTAGAAATTGGTCCAGGAGCCTGAGATTTTGGTGGGGAGCTGATTTTCAATGGGAGTTATACGGATTTTCTCAAAGCAAAAACGCTCACTTCTGACTTTATTACTGGAAAACGTCAGGTTACTGTTGATTTTGAGCATCATCCAAGTAAACAGCGAGTAGAAATCAGAAATGCTCGCAAGTTTAACCTCAAAAACATCAATGTAAAGCTCAATCTGTGAAGTTTTACAATCATTACCTGACCCTCAGGCGCAGGGAAAACCACACTGATGTACACCACGCTTTATAGATTTCTCAATGAAAGGCAAAAATTTGTACAAAGTTATATCAGACTCCAACTGTTGAAAAAGGGACTCATCTGGGAAGAGATTCTTGCAGCGCCAATTATGAGAGCAGAGGAGTATGCACATTTTGAAAACCTTGCTCTTCAGGAGTTTTATCAGGAGATTGGTGTAGATACGATCAGAGGAGAGGAATATATTAAAAATACCATTTATGTAGACCAGTCCAGTATTGGAAAGACACCGAGAAGCTGTCCAGCTACCTTTGTGAATGTCTTTGATAAAATTAGGCTCCTGTATGCTGGGACACTGGAGGCAAAGTATTTAGGATTCAACGCTTCTCATTTTAGTTTTAATTCTGAAAAAGGTGCTTGTCCTGCCTGTAGTGGATATGGATACAAAAAAATTGAACTCCAGTTTCTCCCTGATACCTATGTACACTGTGATCTCTGTAATGGAAAAAGATATAAACCTGAAATTCTCAGCATTCTCTGGAGAGGGAAAACGATTAGTCAAGTCTTGGATATGTATATCTATGAAGCATTAGATTTTTTTGAAGAGATGGATCACATCAAACAAGAACTGGAGCTGATGGTAGAAATTGGGCTTGGATACCTCAAGATGGGACAGCCTGCACACACGCTTTCAGGAGGAGAATCTCAGAGACTCAAACTTGTTAAACACCTTCTCAAAGAATATAGGGGCAATACGGTGTATTTCTTGGATGAGCCGACAGTAGGGCTTCATCCTGCCGATATTGAGAAGTTACTCAAAGTGCTTAAAAGATTTCTCGAAAAAGGGGATACGATACTGATGATTGAGCATGATGAGGATATTTTAAAGTTTGCAGATCATATTATTAGACTGGAAAATGGGAAAATCACTTGATAAAACTGATCAAAACGATACGATCTGATCAGACTTTTAGCTTTTTGTTTAAAAATGAATAAAAATCTGACCCCACGCTTGGTTCACTTTTCTCTAGGGGATCATCGTAGTTTTGCTGCGATATATGATGCATTAGCTCCAGAGATTTTCACCGAACTGATGCAAAAAACTGATGCCAATACAGCACTTGCTCAGATGCTGACAACGCGTGTGGCTGATGCATTGCTCAATTATTTGCTTGCGTTGCCTGAGGATCAGAGCATTACTGAAGAGCAGATCAGAACTGTAGTAGCTACGCTTCTTGCTCAACAACGAGAAAGTTATCAACAGCAAAGCAGTATGCTAGATACTACGCATTTTCATGCTCAACTCAAACTCAAACTCCAAAGCAAGCTTCAAGAGCAAATGAGGCACAATCCAAGATATTTTCAGTATTATTGGCATCATTTTAGATTTTATTTTGCAGGATTTTGTTTTGCGATTGCAGCGGTATTAGTTGCGTTTTTATTCTGATTTCTCACTTTTCATCACAAGCCTCAACTCCTCAATTCTTCTAAATTTTTCCTTACGACCTGAGCGCTTGCCTTTGGCAATCTTGAGGAGCAAACGCCACTTTTCCAATATCTCCAAGCTGATGAATCCCCAGTACTCAAGCCTCTTGATCCACAATATCGTGTTCTACCAACTAACATCCCTCATATTCCGACCGCTTTGCCTGTGGGAAGGCGCCTTTCTGCTCCATTACCTGAACTCTTAGCATCTACCAAACAGTTCTCTTTACCTGGAGTACAGTTGAGAAAGCTAAAGGATGCTGTGCTTGAAGATCTGACTTTTAGTGATAAAGAGTATCGTTTTAGGCTCTGATTGGGTAGTGCAACTCTCGATATTGAGAGACATACTCGCATTGGATCATCTCCAGATCTCACTATCCCTCCACAAACACAAAAAACGATCACAAAAACGATAAAAAATCAGATAACATCTTGGTGATTAAGTTTACAAAATTACGGTGTATTTACTTTTCCTCAATGAGAGCAAAAATACGAGGGGATCATTACTCTCTTTATCCCTCAGCTTTTTCAAGGTAAAACAGTATATACGATCGATGGAGAGCCACAAGGTATTACGATTCTTTATGATACTGATATATGAGTTATTCTAAGACTCACTGGCTATAGTTTTGCTTCCTATGAGCTAAGTGATTATCCTACGAGAGTTACTCAGGAGACTCTAGCTACTGCTATTGCACAGCGAGGTATCCATACCGCTAAGTCATCTCTTCCTACGACCTTGATCAATCCTACTCTAGTTTATCAAATCCAAGCTGATCTCCTAGTGCCAATGCTCCTTTTGCCTAAAATGCAAAGTAAGTCCTTTATTCCGCTGGTATAGTTATAGTGGATAGCCTGTTTGGTGTACTCATAAAAAAGCTGAAGTGGTTTGAGGGATGACTTCAGGGTTGTAATTTTTTCGTCATTGCGGACTTGATCCGGAATCCTATCCGCTTGCTAAGATGCTGAATTAAGTTCCCCGCATCGGAGTGCGGGACAATATCCCGCGAAAACGCTTTCTCCAGCTTTCTCGTTAAGAATGTAGAGTTAAGAGGTATGAATTATCTATAGCTTCTCTTCACTCTTAATTTTTAACTCTTAACTCTTTTGGAACTTGCTAGTACTGGAGTGGTATTTGCTCGCTATTGCAGACTTGAACCCCTCGTTACTCCAAACCTGATCTAGAAACTAGCTCCCTTCGCTTTGCTCAGCACCTCACTCATAGAGGGAGGTCTCAGCTTGAGGATGCTCTTAATTCTTAACTCTTCAATTTTGAACTCTTGAAGAGGATTATTCTTCTCCCATTGGAGTACTTGGGAGATCATCCAAGCCAAAATCTCCGCCTACACCGAGTCTATTAGAAATCTCAGCATCGACAAACTCTCTTGCTCTTCCATATTTTTTGGAGGAGTATTCTTGGAGGAGTGGTACAATTTTTTTGTTTTGATAATCTTTGGTATAGATCGAATTCATACTAAATACCTTGGAAGTTGCATTATCAATATTGAGTTTGATATAGGATTTATAGTTGGCAATTCCTACGATATCTTGTGGTCAGAGGAGAGGAGCATATTCCTTTTCCATAAACTCCGCATCTGGTGCACCGATTTTAAAACTCATCATCGTACCCACGTTACCAAATACTGCAGCTTTTACATCAGATTTTCCACCTTCTCCATTGCCTTTCCCTGTTTCGAGTTGGGCGATATATTGGTGTGCCATAATCAGTCCAAGTCTATACTTTCTCGCCTCCGAGAGAATATCAGCAAAAGTTCCTGATACAAAGTTTTGGAACTCATCCACATAGAGATAAAAATCTTTTCTATCTTTAGGATCAAGTTTTGCTCTTCCCATAGCTGAGTTGTAGATTTTGGATACGAGAATCATACCGAGAAGTTGTGCGTTGAGTTCTCAGATTTTACCTTTAGAGAGATTTACTAATAGAATCTTTTGATTATTCATCACATCATCAAAATTGAATGCTGACTTGGTTTGTCAGATGATGTTTCTGATCAGTCTATTGGTATTGAAAGATACAAATTTAGAAGAGAAGTATGGGATGATCTCAGCTTTTTCTCTATCTCCCATAGAGTTATAGGTTCTCTCCCACCAGTTTCTCACGACAGCGTTGGTGACTTTGGCAGTTTTGATTTCTCTATATGCCTCATCGGTAAAGAGTCTTACCACATCCAAAAGGGTTGGTCTATCATCAAAATCCTCCAAAATCGTTAGACTTCCATATTTGAAATATTCCTGGATTCTTGGTCCAAAAATTTCTGGTCCAAACATTTTCAAAAAGATTTCTGTTGCATCATTTACGGTTCTATCTGCTTCATCCAGAGAGTTAATTTCATAGAGATTGAGACCCATAGGACGATCTTCGTTTCCTGCATCAAAATAGACTACATCCTTTGCTCTTTCTTTAGGTACAAAGCTGAGGACATCTTCTGCCAGATCACCGTGAGGATCAATCAAACAGATTCCATCTCCATTCCAGAGGTCTTGTCTTGCCATAGTTTGGAGGAAAACGGATTTACCCGTACCAGACTTTCCAATCATATAGTGATGTCTGGTTCTATCCTCTCTCTTCATATAGACAGGAGAGAGCTGATTTCTGTAGATATTGGTTCAGAGGAGAACTGCATTTTTGTACAGCTTGTAACCTTGAACAGTCTGTGTAGAGACAATCTCTCTTACCAGTGATTGATCTCCTTTGCTAATAATTTCGTGACCATCGATCAGTTTTTTTTCTCCTTCTTCTACAATCACGGCTTGAGGATGTTTGGATTGATATTCTTCAAGAGGGGTCATTTTGTCCTCTTCCACAGTTTTTTTGCCTACAGCTCGGTGATTTCAGTATTCTTTGAGAATTTCAGACAGATTTCCTTTCTTATATTTCTCAGCGAGGATACCAGTCATAAGTTTACCATTCCACTCATCATCGCTAAATTGAGGCAAATTGGATGGTGCAGGCAAGACTTTATACTGCATCCATTCAATGATTGGTGAACGATTGTAGACACTATCAGCAAAGTGATATAATGAACTCAGCTCATTGGTCGAAAAGTAGGAGTACTTAAAGAAAAAACCTGTCAGATAAAACTGTACCGCGATCTTCCATAGTGGTATAAAAATCCCAGAGAAAATATCGTGTTTGGTATTGTCATCTTGGAGTCTATTAGCATATTCATCGGTATAGACATTATAAGCAGATTCCATTGCCTTGAGATTATTTCTAGCTTGCCCCTCTACATCTGAGGAACTAATGATAATCAATCCTGATTTGTAGATTGGATTTCCAGCTTCTTCACCAATAGTATTCATCGTTTCTTCTTTGGCTTTTACCATTCTCACCATAGTGACCTTTTCTTCCTGATTTTTGTTGGAAAGAAGCTTTTCACTTGGTCCCATAAACAAAAAGGAGAGAAACCTGAAAGGATTGATCAGATTTTTCCAATGCCATCGCCTGGTTTCATACAGATCTAGCCCTTTGTAGAGTCTATCTGCAGCCTTTTGTCTTCTCGCATTGTAGGCGGAACTTTCTGGTTTGATGACAAGGATAGCGGTAACAGTATCATAAATCGAGATTTTACTCATTGTATCAATCAAATTATTGATCGGATCATCAGGCATTTGTTTATAGGTTTTGATCGTATAGACAGGATCTTTTTCAGGTTCAAGAGGCATAATATCGTAGTATTTTTTCTGAAAAGGATCAGGTTTTTTGACTTTTTCTAGAGAACAATTAGCAAACTGGGCAGAGATTGCACTCTCCACAATATTTTGATACTCAGGATAGGTTCCAATGATAAATCCTAGTTGTCCTTTCTCATATTGATAGATCAGAACGATTTTTTGTTTACCAAAAATTTTATGCATCATCATTTCCCAGGTACTTAGCTCAGCAATTTTATGTAAGCCGTTGTAGAGCTGAGACATTCTCGAGATTTTTTCTTTCATATCTTTGGCGATCTCCTTTTCCTGCTCACGATCAGTTTTCCCATCGGTTTTTGGGAGCATTACTTTGAGGAAGACCATCCTCCTGTTGTTTAAAAAAGAGTAGACATATCTAAGGATCAACCTCACAATAGCAGTCAATACAGCAATTGAAACTACTGTAATCAAAAAATACAGCACATACATCCCAATCATCTTAGCAGTAGCCCAGTGCTGATCTTCTAGGCTTCCCAGTGATGGAGGAGTATTTGTTGTTCCAGTATAGGTGAGAAGGGTATCCTGATTGCTTGGACTAGAGATTGGAGTCGTAGGAGTTTGTATGGATTTTGAAGGGCTGCTTCCACTGACACCTGGGACATAATTTTCTTGATAATGGTTTTCAATATTTTTGAGAAAGGTTGGTAACTGTGAAAATCCTCCCAAGAGCTGGAGACATTCCGTTTTTTGATTACCTCGTGCCTGGGTAGTCAGTTTTGAAAGATTATTTTTTTGGGTAAAATCCTGTCTAAAAACTTCAATCAGCTGAGTTTCGCATTGCTCTTGGAGTGAAGGAGCGCTTGGAGCAGAGGAGTGTGCCTGTTCAGCCTTACTCTGAACAAAACTCCTAATCGCAGAAAATCCTCCAAATGCTTGAATACACTCAGATTTTTGACTTTCCCAAGCGGTTTGGGTGAGTTTTGAGAGATTGTTGAGGTCTTGGCTGCTGGCAATTGCCTCTTCCAAGCGCGCTGTACATCATTGTAGCGGCATCAGCTATCTTATGCAAAATAAAGCCTAGCACAAGTATACACAAAAAAAAAGAAAAGGCAAAAAAGTCAGACTTTTTTTCATCATTTTCCCTACCTCATCACGAAAAATCGCCATCACTTGATTTTCCTTTCAAAAAGATTGATTTCTGGTAGCGTATCTGTACACTGTTTTTGTTTATATTCTCTATTCCGAGCTGATGATTACAAAAAGACAGATCATTTTGCTACTCTTGGCGATCTTATGTAGTATTGGTGCATTTCTAGTACTCCGCTGGAGCCAACAGATCAACCATAAAATAGAAAACCCTGACTTTTTTGAGCAAATACCTACAACTTCTGATGTGCAGATCACAGTGCCTACCAATGATGAGACAATCCAGTTTTTGGTTTCAGATTTTGAGGATTTACTCTCAGAAGAGACTCTCTCATCACTCTACCAGTGAGAAGAAAACTACGGCTTTACCTCTCAATCTCAAGATAATGCGAGCAACCAATAATCACACACCACTCAATCTTATAGATAATTCAATTTTTGAGCTACGAGATGGCTTTACTGGACAAAAAATCCTTAATCTCAAAAATACACAGCCACTCAAATATGCAGCACTTGTGCAGAATAGCGACCTCGATCTGCAGGTCAATACTACGCAGGATCACTCGCATCTTGAACTCTTTCTTTTGACACCTATTAGAGACAATCATCCCTCAAAGATCAATGTGCAGCTCAATCTGCTCCACTCTCACTGTAAATTGGATTTGACCATCGTGGCTTTGGTCAATGCAAATGCCAAAAGTCATGCCAGTGCGACTATCTATATGGAGCCAGGAATTCAGCAAAGTTCAAGTACCCTACTCGAGGAGACCATTATTCTTGGCAATCAGGTAAATGTTAGAAATCTGCCTATTTTGGATATTCAGGCAAATAATATCGCTGCTGCCCATGGAGCTAAAATCTACCGTCTTGATGAGCAAAAACTCTTCTATCTTCAGTCAAAGGGACTCTCTGCTCTAGCCGCAAGACAGCTTTTGATTTCTTCATATCCAGAGAGGCTTTTTGAGGGGACACTCGAGGATCAAGAGGCAAAAAGCAAACTGATTTCAGATTTTTTAACTTTTGAAACAAAGACTGCAGATGCGTAAATATTTTGACTTAGTGCTTGATCTCCTTGAGCTTGAAGATACGCTAGGGTATCAAGAGATAGCAGGATACCTTGAAAAATATGCTACTGAAGAGATCCTGATTGCTCATAGAGCTGCATTTCTCTTGGATGCGTACTTGAAGCTCCTAAGAGGCAAGATTGAGCCTGAGGAATTTGTGCTTGTTGGGGATGTTGAAAGTGCTATCCCTCTGCGAAAAAAAGGACAAACAAGTGCAGAGGAACTAATAAAAAAAATAAAAAGCTGATCCTTTCCAAGGCAAAAACTTATTATTGTAGATCAGTCAGTGCGAACATTTCTCACGACACTTGATGAGAGGCAAACTCTTTTGACCCACCTTGAAAAGCAAGGTCAAATCCTCCTAGCAAAATAGCTCTTGATCTCTTCTACAAAATCACTATATCAGAGTCAGTTTTCAATCTTTTTTATTTCTTCTCTTATCACAATGCACAAAAAAAGCCATCTCTCCAATGCTCTTAGACTGGGACAAAAATATGCTCGTAGATTTACCAATTATACCAAACAACAAAAGCTTTTTGTTCTCTTTTTGTTGGTGTTTGGACTCAGTCTCCTCCTTTTCCCGATAGCGAAAGTCTCTCCGATTACCAATGGAGAAACTGCTCATTCCGTGCGACTTTTGAGTGCTACTTATTTCAAATCGCTTATGGTTATTGGTCTTGCAATGATCTTCCTCTTGGGGCGAAATATGCATATGAGATTCAAAAGTTTTGTGGTAAAGTGTTTTGGATTTAGGGAAAGTGAGCCAGTATTAAACTTTATCTTTTTGTGGGTGATTGCAAGTGCCTATATGGGAATCCTCGATACGCTTGGATTAGTAGGACAGCAGACAGGTTCTATCACGGTTTCTCGAGGATTAGGGACACAGTTGACGATCTTGGTGGTTGGATTGGTAATTAGTATTGTAGATGTACGAAAATCTGCAAACCAGAACTCACAAAAAACCAAAATCCTGAATATTATCGATGAAGAAGCTACTCCCAAGACCAAAGAAAACAAAAGAGTCCTCCAGCACCTTTTCGAAGATGAGGAATTGGAATAATGAGCTTAAAATATTTGAAAGTCAAAATCAGCGCATTGAGGCTGGTTTTTTCTTTATTGTGGAAGAGAGAAATGCAAGATATAAAGCTCCTTCTCAGCTCTTGCACTTCTAGAGAAAATCACTATAACCATATTCTACTTTAGTCTTTATTGCCGATCAGATGAATACCAAACAGTTCGCAGGCAAAAAAATCGCTATCCTCGGCTTCGGTTTAGAAGGGAAATCCACACTCAATTTTCTTCTCGAGAACCATTTTGAATTTGATACGATTACCGTACTGGATGCTAATGCTCAACAGCTTGCTCAGCCAGGTATCGCACAGCAGACAGGAAAAGAATATTTAACCCATCTAGATCAGTATGATGTGATTTTTAAGTCTGCAGGTGTTCCCTATACTCCAGAAGTCCTTGCACAAAAAGATAAAATTCTGACGCAGATGCATTTTTTCTTTGAAAATTATCAATGAAAAGTCATTGCTATTACGGCAAGCAAGGGAAAGTCTACGATGTCGGCTCTGGTATATACTATGCTCAAAAATGCTTGATTTAAGACTAAATTGGTAGGGAATATCTGAAATCCTGTACTTGAAGAAATAGATTTTAATCAAGAATATGATTATGTTGTCGCTGAACTTTCAAGCTTTATGCTCGAAGATTTTAGACCTCAGACAAGTATTGCTGTACTTGGGCATCTCTTTCCAGTGCATATGGATTGGCATGGGAGTATTGATGCCTATTATGATGCCAAGTTTAATATCCTAACGAATGCGGAGCAGAGATTTGTCTTAGCAAAAACAGCAGAGGAGTTTAATCTCCAAGATCACTATCCAGACCTTCATACCTATGGCATTGGAGGAATAACAAGTCGAGATCACGGCTATTTTACGCATAATTTTCAGGAACTTTTCCCTACCCAAGACCGCCTGCTCCTCGGCGATCACAATCTGCAAAATATTAGCCTCGCGATTGGGATTGGTATTGCATTACAAATTCCTATCACGAGTATCCAAGAGACCATCAGGACTTTTGAAGGATTGCCGCATAGATTACAGAGAGTAGGGGAGTTTCAGGGGATCATTTTTTATGATGATGCAATTTCTACGACCCCAGATTCCACAATTGAGGCAATAAAAACCTTTGGATCTCAGTTGGGAACGATCTTTCTCGGCGGGACAGATAGAGGATTTGATTTTCTTCCCTTGATGCAAGAGGTAAAAAAAAGCTGAATTCAGAATATTGTCTTTTTCCCTCAAACAGGTCAAAAAATGCAAAAACTTCTAGGAACCACAGCAGCAAATATCTTGCACGCTGAGCGTATGGAAGATGCCGTAGCCTTTGCTTATCAACATACCCCAAAAGGCAAAGTCTGCCTGCTTTCTACCGCATGTCCTTACGGTCTTTGGAAAAACTTTGAAGAAAAGGGAAAAGCCTTTCAAGAGGAGGTCATCCGCCAAGGGCAATCTGAATAAGTATTTTTATTTCCTTGTTGAGCTATGCAGTCCCATCACATCGATCATCAAAGTCTCCAGCAAGCCTATGCCCTTTTTACATCTGGTAAAATCAACAAAATCCCAGTAGGGAACTTGGACGGCTTGTGTCAAATCCATTATCATCTTTTTCAAGGTTTGTATGATTTTGCAGGCAAGGTTCGCACGCAAAATATGTCAAAAGGCGGATTTAGGTTTGCGAATGTCCTCTATTTGACAGACATCCTCCAAAAGATC
This sequence comes from bacterium, assembly GCA_030528665.1. The sequence continues at coordinate 3,866 of JAUMYK010000022.1, read as the reverse complement.
GAACAAATGCCAGATCAGGCCTTTGAAGAAATTATCGCTAAATATGTGGAGATGAATATCGCACATCCTTTTTTGGAGGGAAATGGGAGATCAATGCGTATCTGGCTGGATCAACTCCTCAAATCCCGCCTTCAAAAAATCATCAACCGAGAAAAAATAGATAAAATCCTCTATCTCCAAGCTATGGAAAGAAGCCCTATCAATGACCTCGAACTCAGAACGCTCCTCTCTGCTCATCTAAGCTCAGATATTGAGAGCAAAGAAGTGATCTTCAAGGGGATTGAGCAATCCTATTATTATGAGGGCTATCAAGCACATCCCTAATTTACCTATACAATCCTACCGATGAACGTACACATCCACCCTTCACGAAAATCCCGCCTTGAAACCGAATTTACTCAGCCCTACTTTGCACAGATCAAAAGCTTTTTGCAATCCGAATTTCAGGCTGGGTATACGGTATATCCTGCAGGCAAGGATATTTTCCGTGCTTTTGATGCGACGCCTTTTGAGCAGGTCAAGGTCGTGATTTTGGGTCAGGATCCCTATCACGGAGCAGGGGAGGCTCACGGACTGAGTTTTTCTGTGCCTGAGGGGATCAGAATCCCTCCTTCTTTGAGAAATATTTTCAAAGAATTGAAAGCTGATCTGGATATCGATCCTCCTGCCCACGGCAATCTCCAAAAACGAGCTGATCAAGGGGTTTTTCTCCTCAATGCAGGTTTGACAGTCCGTAAAGACTCGCCAAACTCACACAAAGATGCAGGATGGCAGACTTTTACTGATGCGGTAATACAACTCCTTTCAGAGGAGAGAGAAGGACTGGTTTTTATTCTTCGAGGTGCCTGTGCACAAAAAAAGAGAGTCTTGATTGATGAGACTAAGCATATTGTGATCGCTTCTCCGCATCCCTCGCCTTTTTCAGCGGAGAGAGGATTTTTTGGCTCTCGCCCGTTTAGCAAAACCAATGAAATCCTGACTGCACTAGGGAAAACGCCTATTGATCGAGATATAAAAGCCTAACTGTTGTGCTAAGTCAGGTTTTTGTTTTTTTCCGTTTGTATGCAAAATCGCTTGTACTCAAGTGAAAAATAACTATAGTTTAAGTGAATTTTTACTATTAAAAAATTATTCTATGAGTAATCAAATCGCATTTACCCTCCCAAGTGCAGAAAAGAAAAAGCAGTTTCAAGCTCAGCTTGCAGCGGAAGGGCTGACGACCAAAGCATTTTTTACCTATTGTGTAGAGGCGTATCTTGGAAAACAGATCAGATTTGGGCTTTTGTCCTGTGATAGTGAATATGATCGAAACGAGGAAACAGAGGAAAATCTGAAAGCGTATGAGGCATCGCTCCGTGGAGATCAGGAGAGTTTTTCTTTATCTCAGGCACAAAGGCTGTTGCAATGACCTACCAAGTAAAAGTTGAAAAAAAAGTGCTCAAATTCTTGCAAAAACATCCTCAAGTACAGGATTCCTTTTTTCACGCAGCGATGATTCTGGAAAATACAGGACTTTCTCCTTTGCTGGATATTAAGCTTTTGCAAGGAAGAAAAGATAGATGGAGACTGAGATTGTGAAAATGGAGATTCCTCTTCCGTATCCAAGAAGAGCAGCTTATTATTTACTTTTACGATGCAGGTGCAAGAGGCGATATTTATAAATAATCATCCTGACGATGTTGAACTTCTGAATTCTAGGAAATAATGCCAGAAATCTCCACTATATCAAAAAACGAAATCCGAGAAAGGCGATCCGCCTCGCAGACAACAAACTCCAAACCAAAAAATTTTTGGGGGAGAGAGGGATCCCTTTTGCTCAGACTTATGCAGTTATAAAATCTCGTAAACAGCTTGCAGACTTTGATTTTAGTACTATTCCTCACAAAGATTTTGTGCTTAAACCCAATCATGGAAGTAAGGGAAAAGGGATTTGTATTCTCAAGAGTTTTGGAAAAGGGCAGAGCCCAAAGAAAAAGTCTGGTTTTTCATTCTTTTCTTTTTTGACTAAGAAAGAGCAAGATAATTCTGATTCCTCGATCATGGAAAACCTTTTTCAGATGCAGGGAGAATTGATCTCAGAGGCAGACCTGAAAAGAAGAACTATCGATATCTTAGATGGAAAGTTTTCACTCACAATGACGGATGAAGCAATTATCGAGGAAAAACTGGTTCCAGGGGAGGGATTTAAGGAGTTTTGTCAATTTGGACTTGCAGATTTGAGAATTATTACCTTTAATCTTGTCCCAGTAGCAGCGATGATCAGGATTCCTACAGCTCAATCTGGAGGAAAGGCTAATCTCAATGCTGGGGGAATAGGCTGTGGAATCGATATTGGTACGGGTAAAATTAGCTCAATTTTCTACAAAAATAAAATTTATACGAGCAAATTTCCGACTGAGTTTGCACATTATCAGGGGAAGCAAATCCCTTTTTGGAACGATATTTTGTTTTATTCTTCCAAAGTGCAGTATTTTGTCAATTTAGGCTACCTTGCCTTAGACCGAGTAGTGACAAAAAATGGACCAAAACTCCTAGAAATCAATGCAAGAGCAGGTTTAGAAGTGCAAAAGATCGCAAATATCAGACTTAAATCTGTATTGCAAAAAGTGATTGATCTCAAAGTCCAAGACCCAGAAAAAGGTGTAGCAATTGCAAAAACTCTCTTTTCTAGAGAGGAGACCCTTGCACTCAAGGAGAGTAAAATCCTCTATCTCTCACAGATTGGTAAACTGAAGCTCTTTGATGGAGAGCAGGAGGAGACGCATACGCTATTGGTTGAGGTGGATCTGCACTATAAAAAAAATCAGATTTCTCCAGATATTGCTCAAAGGATTAAAAAATTCTGAGCTAAACACCTACATCTCGAGCTTCCAGATAATGAGATTATGCTGAAAAACCTGAAATATGAAATAGGAAGCGGAGAGGGAAAACTCATCCTTGGGCAAAGAGCTGCATCAAAGTTTTTACTAAAACCATTGAGAAAAGAAAGTATTCAAGTCAATATTCTCAATCCCAAGAAAATTATAGCTATGGAAACTGCAGAACTCCATATGATTGATGAAAAATTAGAAAAGTTTTCTAAAAGATATAATCTTACTGCTAGACTTAGACCGATCAATTATTTTGCAGAGCTGGATCGCTTTATCTCAGCAAAAGGAGAGTATAATCCAATCTTTGACTATAAATTTCCAAATCTAAATTTGCAAGAAAAGCGAAATACTGAGCTCAAAAAATTTCGTGAACATCTAGAGTCCTCATACCTTAAAAGTCCGGTTTTACAGCTTTTCAAAGATAAAGCAGAGGAGCTGAGTCACAAGGCAAGCTTATTACAAGCCTATACACAGCAAGATTTTACTACTATTGAAAAGGAGAATATCGCCTTATTTGGAGCGTTCAATCCAGAAGTATTGAAAATGAGCAAAGAAAAAATCTTGCAGAGTAATGGAGAAGCACAAAAAAAGGGGAAAAATCTGACTTTCCCACAGTTGCGTGAACAAGTGGAAAAATACTTGACTGAAAAGTGAATTTTTGGAGTCGAAATTGTGGAGAGTAGTACAAACTTTTCAAGAATGTCGATAAGAATGGGAAAAACAGTCAGTATTAATATCGCAAAAAATCTTCAAATCTCAGAACAAGAACTTCAGGCTTTGCTTGCTCATGAGGTAGATATTCATCTCATCAGATATCTGAATGGTGTAAAATCAGGACGAAATATCTTTAAATCCTGAACTGCCTATTATCTCAAAGATGAAGAAGGATTAGCGGTACGAAATGCGATGCAAGTTTTGCCAGAAGGGGAGGAAAATCTTTCGATCTACAGAAAGTACTATCTCCTTGCTGAAAGTAAAAAGTATAGCTTTGCAGAG
>JAUMYK010000064.1 GCA_030528665.1 bacterium | reverse complement strand
CAGCCAGTTTTTTCATCCTTATTTGAAAAAGCAATCCACAAGTACCTCAAACTCAACAAAAAAATCTGAATTCTGATCAATAAAAAAGGGCATACTGGGGGAACGATTTGCCATAAGTGTGGGCATATTCCGCAGTGTGATCGTTGCTCTGTAGCAGTCAATTACTACCTGCTTCCGAGTGGAGAAAAAATGGGGATGTGTCATATCTGCAAAAAACAGTACCTCTACCCTAAAACCTGTCAACAATGCGGAAGCCATGAAATCAAAGAATATGGGATGGGAACACAAAAACTTGCTGAATTACTCAAGGAACAGTTTGGAGCTGAGAGCCTCATTATCGAGTCTGAGACCGTAAAATCTCCTAAAAAGATTGAAAAGTTTAAAGCAGAACTTACTTCCTATCAACAGCAATGAAAATATCCAATTCTGATCGGGACCTCACTCTTAACGACTCCGATACAGGACTATCCTTTGGATCTTTTGATCTTTCTCAATGCAGATATTGGGCTTAATCTCCCAGATTTCAACGCCAACGAGAAAAATTTCTACTTCCTCTACGAAGCCCTGGTCAAACATCAGTGCCCAACCTTTCTAGTCCAAACAATGAATCCCGAACATTACAGCATCCGTAGTGCTTGCAAAATGAAAAAATCAGATTTTTTTGCTTTTGAAAATACTTTTCGTGAACAGCATCTGTATCCTCCGTATGGGGAACTATGTTTGATCATGTACAAGGATGAAATCGAGGAAAAACTCTTCAATAAGGTCGATCAACTCCACAAAGAATTGCTTTATTTGCAAGAGAAGTACGAGCTTTCTGAACTTGAAATCTATACTACACCGCCTCTGATCTATAAAATCTTTGGTAAATATAGATATAATATCGTACTCAAAGGCAAAGAGGTGAGAAACTTTATGGATATCGTCTATACCAAGCTTAATCTCACAAGGAAAGGATTCAAAATCAATCGAGATGCGGAATCACTGATTTAACAAAAAACCAGTTGGATTACAACTGGTAAAATGCAATTAAGAGCCAAAAACTCTATACAGAAGCAAGAAAACAAACGCTATAAAAACAACACTAAAAGCCCACTTGAGAATAAGTATTCTATCCTCAAATTGCCTTTCTTCTCTAGTTTGATATTTTTGTTTTGATTTCATACTTATTATTGATGTTATTGAGAGTGATTTGCTCAACAACAAATATACTATATCTTTTGTAAGATAAATGTCAAGTAATTTCAAAAAAAAGAAAAAACTGACCTTATGCAGCCAGTTTTCATTTTTTTTCAGCTATCAGAGAATACTACTCCAACAGCCATGAATCCTTCCACTTCCTCTGATAAAGGAAATGACAATCCGCGTCGGCGCTTCTCGGAAAGAATGGATATACCGCCCTTCCAAAGCACCATTTTCATAACTCCAAACAAAATCTCTCTGAGTCAAACGAAGCTGATAAGAAGCCCCATTTACCTCATAAAGCCATACACTTTGGAATTCAACTGTTTCCACCAAATAATTTTGGTTCGAAAACGAAATCAAAAGTGTAGCTGAATTTTGCGTTTTGTCTTGCAAAATCCCAGTTTTATAACGAACCGGACCATAATCGGGATTGTCTTTTTTTTGGCAGCTGATGCCCAGAAATGCAAGCAGCATAATAAGAATAATATTTTTCATAGCAAGATTATTTTTTTATTTCACAACCTTCTTATATATTTTTCACAACAAATGTCAAGAGAAAAAAATAAAAAACCTGTTCCTATTGCAGCAATTAGGTTTACACATAAAAAAAGATATAATAAAGGGCG
>JAUMYK010000021.1 GCA_030528665.1 bacterium | reverse complement strand
AGAGTGAAGAGTTGCAGTTACTCGTCATTCCGGACTTGATCCGGAATCTCTCTTTGATTGCTAATATCCTGAATCAAGTTCTCCGCAACTGTGTGCGGGACAGGCAGAATGACAAATCAAGTTTTCCGTAACTTCGCGAGGGAAAGACTGGATGACAAAAAGTAAGGTAGTGAATCCAATTGATTCGTGTTGAGGATAAATAGGGTGCTGGATTGATACTGGTAATGATATGGAGGAACAAACAAAAAAGCACCCCCAAAGGGAATGCTTGTAGTGTTATTTCAGTAGGGACAGTAGCGTCGTTTTATCATTTCGTGGTCTTTTTCCAAAGTTAGTGAGTTGGACTTTTTCATGACCCTTTCCGGCAAGCACGACAATATCTCCTGGCTGAGCGAGCTGAGTGGAAAGCTGGATTGCATAGGCTCTTTCTGGGATGATATAGAGCGGTTTGTCTTGAGCAAAGCTGGATTGGGTGATTTTGCTAGTAAGAGACTGGAGTATCTCAAGTCTATTTTCACTCGAAGGATCATCGTCGGTAGCAATCAGAATATCTGAGTATTGGTTTGCGATTGTTCCCATAAGTGGTCTTTTGTCTTTATCTCTCTGTCCAGGCGCTCCAAAAACAGTGATCAGTTTTCAACTTTTTTTCTGTCCATGGAGGAAAGAAAGCGTTTTTTCTAATCCATCTGGGGTATGTGCAAAGTCGATGAAATAATGTACTCCCTTATGCATGATCGGCTCAAGCCTTCCTTCTACGCCTTCAAATGCTTGTACTGAATCGATAATCTGTTCAATAGCAATTCCAATTTGGATGCCGACTGACATTGCAGCAAGGATATTGCTTACATTATAGGCACCAAGCAATTTAGTGCTACAACGATGGAGTTGCCCCAGATAGGAGAAGGTAAACTCAGTATGATCTAAATACTCAATAATTTGCGTAGCTTTGAGAATACTAGAGGCTTGGAGTGAAAAATTGATCTTTTTATCAAAAGGCATCTCCTCAAATCGCTTTCTTCCGTACTGGTCATCGCTAGGAAAAACTCCAAACTTATTTTGTTTGGTATTAGAGAGTACATTTTTGAAGAGGAGTTTTTTGCTCTCTGCATAGTTATCCATAGTGCCATGATAGTCGAGATGTTCGTGCGTGATATTGATCAGTACAGCCACATCAAATTCAAGCCCTTCAAATCTATGTTGATCGAGTCCCTGAGAGCTGGCTTCAAGCACCGCTACTTGACAGCCATTATTTTTTGCAGTGGAGAGGAGTGCTTGCAGATCAAAGGCATCTAGAGAGGTCATCTTTTTGAGATTATTCAGCTTAGTAGATCAGATTCTAATATCTGCTGTGCTGACCGCAACAGTCGGTGCAAGATGATCATTGAGGATTTTATGGATCAAGTTAACGGTTGTGGTTTTCCCGTTAGTACCTGTTACTCCTATGATAAAGTAGGATTTCGCAGGGTTATCATAGAGCGAGCGAGCAATTCAGGCTTGGGTCTTTTTGAAAAAATGGTAGAAAGCTGAATTTTTAACCATAGGGTAGAGCTTATCATAGGCAATAACTTTTTTGATCAAGGTTTTCATCCTGATGATGAGGGAGATAAAACTTTTGTGCAGTATAGTGAATTTGTAGAGACTGTCAATGGAAAATCAATGCTATTAGATTTCTTCCTCTTTTTTTGACAAAAAAAGAAATCTGACTATACTTGAGAGGAATCCTTTAGTTTAGATTGCTATCGTATGACCAAAAAAGAATTTATGCTGCAGGTAATTGACTTTCTTCCTGATTGGAAATTGGGATGGGGACTCAAACCATTGATCGAGAATAATCAGCTTGCACCTGATGTATTTGAAAAACTCTATCAGATTTTTAGGGAGAATGTGCATTCTACCTATACCGAAGTCCAAAAGATGGATTTTAAAGAAAGACTTCAAAAAGTAGAGGCGATGAAAGCCAAGGAAGCTCAACAAAATCAGGAAGAGCTTGTAAATCTAGATGCAATGTTTGATGCTTTGTAATTTTATTTCCTTACTCCAAAAAAGATGACAACACTCGAAAAAAAGCAAGGAAATAATCTTGCAAATACCACACTGGATCAAGGGATTTTGCAGTTGATGCAAGAATCTCAGTCTGGAAGTGGATTAGAGGGCTTGCTGAGCTTTGAGGAAAAACTCAGTAAAAAAGAGAGAAAACTGACTCCCTCCCAAGTACATACTGCTTTGGAACAGGTAAAAACAGATATTCAAAATCCAGAATTTCTTTCTTTTGAATCTGGAACCAGAGATGGGAAAGTTTTTGGCTTTGAGGGGCTGGGAATTGATGTAATTCCAACCCTTACTCCCAATGGAGACTGTATAGTGCCTGTCAACTTTTGGTATGATGGGCAGAGGAGGACGATTCTCTTGGTTTTTATGGTAGATTTTCAAGAGGAAGGTATTCAGTATTTGCTACCAGAGGGAGAGAATTTTTACTGTATGACTGTCGGTAAGCAGCGTTTTGAATATGAGCTTTTGAGGAAGCAGGAAAGTTTCAAAATGCTCTTAAAAGCTGAATAAATTTTATTTGCTAATAAAGGATAAAAATGGTATTACAAGTAGAAAATTATGATAGGATTGAAGATGTAAAGCAAACAGATAGAGTTGATCCAAAAGCCGAACAAGAAGTGCGTGCATTAGAGCCATTTTTTCTTGGTAAAAAGAAGGAAGGTGATCCTAATTTGTCTAAAATAGCAGAAGAGGTTAGAACTGTAAAAAACGATGTTAAGGAGGTTAAAGATGATATAAAGGCACTTAGAGAGACATTAGACCCAGAGAATTTGGATTTTGCTGCTATTAATTCATCTATGAGAGAGCATATGAGGAATGCTGTTGATAGTTATTGAAAAAGAATTTTTTGAAATAATTCAAAGGAGACCTCTGTTCAAGAGACCAAGAGCATAGATTCTGCAGATGTAGCTCTTACTTAAGGTATTGTATAGCAAAAATCTAGAAATCTGACTTGCTTCTGGCTTGCTTTTCTCTACACTCAACGACTGACAACAAACAAAGTCAGTCTTTTATTTTAGTTATAATAAGAGGAGATGAGAGATGTGATTTTAGCAGGGATTCAGGGCTGTGGAAAGGGGACTCAAGCCCAAAAGCTTTTAGAAAAATATGGAGAACAGATCGCTTATTTTGAAACTGGGAATATCTTGAGAGCGTTGATGAGTAATGAAAATGCAATCGGAAACTATCTTCGTGATTTGGTCAATGCTGGGCTGTTGGTCAAAGATGAGGTAGTAATTGGTTTATTTAAGGTGTTTTTGGAAACACTTGGTGAGAAGAGATTCCTTGGAGATGGAAGCTTGAGAAGAATCGGACAGACTAAAGAGATTTTAGAAGCTTTACTTGCAAAAGGTAGAAAGCCTTTGGTCATTCAGTTAGAAATTCCTGAAGAGGAGGTAGTTGCTAGGCTCCAAACGCGTAAGATGTGTAAAGTCTGTGGGCATATTCACAATACTCGCCTAGATGGAGAAAGAGAAGTATGTAAAAAATGCTGATGAGCTTTGTATGTTCGTACTGATGATGCAGATTCTATAGCTATTTTGACAAGAATTGCTGAATACAAAAAAGAGACCCTTCCAGCACTAGAATATGTAGATTCGCTTGGGTTGCTTGTAAAAATCGATGGAATGCAGACTATTGAGCAAATTTTTCAGCAGATTGAGGAATATATGAGAGCTTAGTGGTAATGGAAAATAACTCGATTGATGTATTCAGTTTTTGATCTTTTGTACCAAAAAAACACAAGCAAATGTAGACCTGTGTTTTTTTTATAATGAGATTTTTTATGCGTTGTTATCAGAAATGTTTTCATTATGTTTTGCTTCTTCAGCTTGTTTTTTTAGAGCATCAGGATCCTTAGCATTAAATGCGGTAATAAAGGCAGTATAGAGTGCAATTGCGTAAAAGATAATCAAAAAGATAGCACCTTTATCCATTACCTTGATCTCATCTACAAAAAAGTCCATAAACGGATAGCTTGGATCTTTGAGAATCCAGGTTCGCATCGCATATCTAACGGCGATAATTACGAGTATGGTTGCTAGTACTGCGAGTATCCCGTGCCTCATTGCTGTATCCCTTGAAGGCTCAATATCTTCTGTGAGTCCAGATAATGCTCCTCCTACGACTGCTCCTAGGAGAACGACAATGAGCGAAAATTCATAGCCAGCATATTTGGCAATTAAAAATCGTATCACACCAATAAGGAGTCCAGCTGCTAGTGCGCTCAGCCGAGCAAAGAGAAGATTGTTTTTCATAGCATATTTGGTAAGGGGGTAAAATGTTAGCATCAGCATAGGGATTTGGTATTTAGATGTCAAGCGTTTTTTTGAGTGTGCGTGAGGAGGAGGAATGCTTGATCAAGGAGGTCTTTACTATTTTGGTGGGTGAGGAGCTGTTTGAGGGTCTCAAGATCTCCCCGGTAGTATTGATCGACTTCATAGTTGTCGACTTGACACTCCGCTTTTCCCTGTTGATCGACCGCTCCCAAAAAGTAGTAGACAGTTTTTTGGATAGGGTGGTTGATTTTGGGGTCGAGAAAGCGATATTCTACGACTAGGGGATGATCTGGATCACAGAGGGTGCAATGGGTGATGGAGGTTTCTTCTTGCAATTCTCTTAAGGCAGCTTGTTGGTCTGATTCGCCTGATTCTTTGTGTCCTTTGGGGAATCCTCGGTAACCATTGGTTTGGTGGATGATGAGAAATTGGAGCTTCCCCTCTGGAGTTTGGTGAAAGGGGATTATGCCATAGGAACTATCAGTTTTCATCAAGGAGGAAAAAAGGGATAAAAGTCAGATTTTTTTTGAGTGTTGTTATGCTTGATAGGTCTGATGGAATTTTTGTGTTAGTTCCATAAACTCTTGATCATTAAAAAATTTACGGTCATCGCCAGTATTTTTTCCACTCATTGCAAGTGATGGGATGAGATGCCGGTGGAGGTGATCAATGCTTTTACCTATACTTCATCCCACTCGCCCATCTCTGAGCAGAATGTTAATATCTTGGTGGTGTTTGTGCAGGAGCGTGAGCCGTTTTTTGGTGAGGTGGTGTCGTTCGTTGATCGCTTCAGGACTGAGATTTTCAAAGAGTACGATATGCTCAAAAGGAACAATCAAGACATGATCTGCAGTATAGGGTGCGCGAGCAAGGGTAACATAAAAATAGCTGCCTTGGTCGATGATTTGGTCTGATGGGATATGACAAAATGGGCAGTAGTGTTTTTTGAGATTTTCTGCTACGATATTTTGGTATTCCATAAGTGGAGGTATAAAGCTAAAAGTTATGCAAGGGAGATGATGGTTTCAACTCAGGTTTGGAGATTTTTGATTTTATAGTGGTGTTGCTGATATTCTCAGTGTCCATAGATGATCACTTGGTTAATACCCTTTTTGTCTGCATAGGAGAATTGTTTACCGAGTTTGTCTGCTTCGGGATAGATTTCTATCTTATGCCCTTGATCTTGGAGTTGAGCTGCCAGCTCAAAGATGCCTGTTGTATTGTCTTCAAAGTAGAGGATGAGCGTATCAGTTATGGTTTTTTGTGTGCTAGGAAGGCTACTAAGGATTTTGCTGAGGATTCTACTGATCCCTATACTCCCTCACACTCCGCAATAGTCCTGTCTTTTGGGATCGATATAGCCAGTTAGGTTTTGATACCTTCCTCCTCCACAAATCGAGCCTCGCTGCGGTTCTTGGGTAAAGCTTGCTTCAAAAATTGTCCCTGTATAGTAGTCTAATCCTCTGACAATTTTCATGTCTATGCATCGCTCAAAAGGACTATTAAATGCAGTTTGTAATTGGCTCATCAGATTGAGTACGTGTTCTAATTCGTTGATACCCTCTTGGAAATCTGGATTTTGGCTCAGGGTACGTAGTGTGGAGAGTTGATCTGTCTGATCGGTACAAAAGGAGAGAAAATTCAGAATTTTTTCACAGTTTTCAGGGCTAAGCTGCTGTTCGTTTTGTAGCAGTTCAAGGAACTTGTCTTGTCCGATTTTATCAACTTTATCAATCAGTGCTGAGATTGCTTCAATCTGAGCCGTATCCTTGCTGATATCTGAGAGAAAGCCTTTGATGATTTTTTTATTGTTGATATGAAAGTAGATGGTATCTGTGATCTGATAATGTCTGAGGATGTTGACTAAGGTCTTGCCTAGGGTAGCGATGATCTCTGCATCGTAGTAGAGATAGCTTTTTTCTCCTTTCCAAATCACATCAATATCACACTGCCAAAATTCTCTAAACCTTCCTTTTTGCGCTCTCTCTCCTCTCCATACGGGTTGGATCTGGTATCTCTTGAAAGGGAAGGAGAGCTGATGTTCCCAGTCGAGGGTATATCTGGCAAATGGGACTGTGAGATCAAAGTGGAGTCCATAGTCTTTGAGGTCATCTGCCCCTTGAGCCATACCGTAGAGACCAAAGATCTGTTTTCAGGTTTCTTCACCATTTTTGGCAAGAAGAATTTGGTTTCTCTCGACTGCTGGGGTATGGATATGCGTATAGCCAAATGCTTGATAATTGGAGGAAATCAGGGTGATTAATTGGTCAAAAATCAGTTGTTCAGCGGGACTGTACTCAGGGAATCCACTCGGACGAAGTTCTGCCATCTCAGAGAAACAAGAAAAATAAATCTGACTCTCTTTGTATGGAAATGCCCTCCGAAAGCAAGCCTATTGAAAAAAAGCTAGGAAGATATGCTCCTAGCTTTTTCAAGTTTAATTTTAATTGAGACTATGCTCCATTTTCTCAATTTTTTCTACAATCCTCCTATATTCGTGAGGATTGCGTAAGAGATTGTGATACACCTCTTCACATTTTTCGATGAAGCGGGTGTATGGATCCGAACCTTTGATTTGCTCCTCTTCTGGCAAAAGCCAGTTGAGCGTTGCAGTATAATCGGAGAAGCACCGATCTGGACCTCCAGCTCGTAATTTATGTTGTCCACCGACTCTTGCGATCTCTGCTAGTGCTACCACACTAATTCTTCCTTTTTCTGGTGTAAATGTGTCTACTTTCATATTTGAATTTTTTTTAATTTTTCTGTTTATAAGGATTTTTGATGTGCATGTCAAGTGTTTGTGTGTGCAGATTGCTTATGATTTTTGAGATGTTTATTTATACCTTAGGTTTCTTGTGTGTTTGATTGAGTGGTGTGGTCTTGAGGAGAACTGATTTGGAAAAAATCTTTGTCTGCGAGCATCTCGGTAGCGAGTTTAAGTTTGTTAGCAGATTGGGCATAGAGGGTATAGAGGAGATCTCCTGCTTGAATCTGATTTCAGAGTTTTTTGTGGAGGTAGATTCCTGCTGAAGCGTCTCCTGGAGCACCGAGTGTTCTGGCTACCATATTGAGGTATTTCATATCGATATGTTGGAGAATACCTTCGTTTTGAGCAGTAATGTCGATGGTATTGGGAGCGAGCTGGAGTTCTTCAGATCAGATTTGTGGATTTTTTCCTTCTTGCGCTGCAATGATGGCTTGCATTTTGGTTCGTGCATTGCCATTTTCGAGTTCATTTTTTGCTTTGTGGTAGGCTTGTTCATAGCTCTCTGCCATATTGCAGAGGAGGATGATTTGTGCAGCAAGGTCAAGTGCTTTTTCCTGCAGATCAAGTGGTTTGAGTGGGTGTTGCTGGAGTACTCTAAGGACTTCTCTTACTTGCAAGACTGCTCCGATTCCGTTTCCGATTGGTTGCTCGGCTTTGGTAATAGCAACCTCAGTTTTGATGCCTAGAGCCTCTCCAATATTTTTAAAGTGATTTGCTACTCTTTCGGCATCAGCCTGATTAGTGACTTTTGCGGTAGGTCAGACTGGTACATCGATGAGGCAGTGATTGATTCCCATGGCATAATTTTTTGCCATAATGCTGGAGATCATCCTTGCATAGGGTTCCATTCCCAGAGGAGCAGAGACTTTGATGATTCTGTCGTTGGCTGGTGCAAGATTGAGGTTGCCGTTCCAAGCAAGGCAACATCCCAGTTTGTCGACCAGTCTTATGATTTCCTGTTTTTTGAGTTCACTTCTCATCAGGACTTCTACACATTCTCCTGTGGCGGCAGGGGAGGTGATGGATTTGGAAAACGTTTTAGGGATGCTGATTCCTAGTGAAGCAAGGAGTGGTACGATGATCATGGTGGTTTCGTTACCTGAGACACCTCAGATGGAATATTTGCTTGCTACTACGCCTGGAAAGCGGTACATATCTCCTGTATAGGCAGTAGCTTTGGTCGTATAGGCGAGTTCTTCAGGATCAGATTTGTAAAAAAAGCTTGTAGCGGTATAATATGCCAAAATCAGGTCAGAAAGCTTATTGTTCTGAATATCTTCCACGATAGCATCGATTTCCTCGGTATTGAGCTTTTCTCCTAGGAGTTTTTTTCTGATAGCTTGGAGAGAGAGCGGATTATTCCTTGTAAACGAGACCAGAACATTGTCTCATTCGGCGATAGGATAGTTGTCGAGCAGTTCCTGGGTGGCTCAGATTGTACCAGGTTCGAGTTCATCAGATAGGGAGACATCGACTACATATTCCTCGCCATTACGGATAAGGGAGATTTTGTCTTGTGAGGAGATACCGTAGGTACTGGCTTCTTGGGTATTGAGCATAGCGACAATACCTTCACCGTGGCGGATATTGAGTTGTTTGATTTTTCAGCTGAAGATTTCCATCATAGTTATGGGGGAATAAAAGGGTAAAAAGTCAGATTTTTGAGTTTATTTTTGTATGTGGGATTAGGTATAGCCTCGTTCTTGTTGGGGCATACGCTGGATGGTAGTATATGCTTGTTGAGCTTGCTGTTGTGCGATGTTTTGTTCTTGGGTTTCTGCACGCTTGCGATAGGGTTCTATGGTGTTTTTTAGGAGTTCGGCATAGGATTTTCAGTATTCTGGATCTTTTAGGAGGTCTGGACTGTTTTTCAGATCCAAGAGACGATCTAGTTTTTTGCTATCAAAGAGCGTGTGATGTTCATCTTTTCCTGGTGTGGGTTTTGAGAGTCGAGCAAAGAGTTTTCCGATACCAAAGTGTTGCATAGCTTTGTTTTCTCCTTGGTCTCTTAGCTCTTTGATGCTCTCTTGATCGGTAAGGAGATAGATGAGTTCGAGTGGGGTTTTGGGATTTGGGAGTTGTGGTCACTTTTCTGCTCCTTGATCGCTCTTGGTACCGTTTTTGGATTGTTCGAGTCCAGTAGCGAGGAGGTGGATGAAGTCATTGAGTTTTTTGAGTTCATCGAGATTCATCGTTTTGCAGCTGTTTCCGAGCTGGCGAAGTATTTGATAGGCAGTTTTTTGTTCTTGTTCTGAGCAGTTGTCTTTTTGGAGATGGAGGAGTTTTTTTGTCTGGTGGATGATGTTGGTTTCTAAGGTATTGAGGCTGATTCTTTGTTGCATACTTTCTTGTTCGATATTTCCTACGCTATAGGTGATTTGGGATTTGAGCGTATGGAGGATATGTTCTTTCATTTCTGCTTGTGTGTTGAGTCTTTTGTTTGGGAGCCAGAGTGGATCAGAGGCTTGGTCTATCAACTCTTGATAGCTTGGGATTTTTGAGAGGATATGATAGTGGTATCCACTGGTATCCACGGATTTGAGTTCAGTATTGATGGCATTGTAATTTCTGGTAGAGATAAAGCCAGAAGATGGTCTGTAAAAGTAATTGATATGTGGGTTGCTGGTATCTTGAAATTGGATATATCCTCAGCGTGCATCTGGGACAAAGTTTCCTTCATCAATTGGGACTCCCATTTGTTTGAGGCTTGATTTGATCGTAGTAATTGCGATCTCTCCAGCCTGTTTTTTAACTTCTTTTTGCAAAGTATTGCGTTGTTGTTCCAAAAGTTGTTGCTTCTCAGGGCTGTTATTTCGGAGTTTGGAGTATTTTTCGTAGAGGGAACCGTTCCCATTTTCATTGGCGATCTGTGTGGCAAGGGTACGGAGATCAAGCTCTGCAGAGTCGGTAAATTTTGTCTTGAGAAAGGTGAGGAGTGCTTGGTGATAGTCATCTTGAGGGATAGAGGTTTCCACGCTTTTGGGAGGGAGTTGAGAGAAGGTAGATTGGAGGGAGGTGGATTCGTTTTGAGTGGATTGTTCGTTGAGTTTGGTGGTTAAATTGTTAGAGGTGCTTTTATGTTGATCAATCGGAGATTTTGGGAGGAAATTGTTTTGATATGCAAAGATTTGGGATTTTTCTTTGATTTGGAGTTGTTGTGTTTGCAGGGTTCTGAGTTTTTGTGTTCTGCTTTTTTGGAGTTTTTGTCTGGTGAGAAGTATCTCAGAGAGGGTTTGAGCATTGTGTGATTGGCTATATTGTTTGAGGAGCTTGTTAAATAGGGGAAGGTAGGGTTTAAAATTTTGATCATCAGCGAGTTCTTCGATAATAGCACGAGTATAGATTCCCCAGTCTCCACTTGCGGTAATCTGGATGCCAAAATATTCTGCTCAGAGTTTTTGGAGGTTTTTGAGCAGGAGTTTGGGATTGCTTTCTGTTTGTTTGAGTTGTTCTGAGAGATATTTGAAAAGTGCATTGGGGTCTTTTTGAAAATGTTCTGCCCCGTTATATTGATCTTTTTGGGCTTGGCGTGTTTCTTGCTGCTGAATGATTTGTGTAAGAGTAGGAATGGCTTGTTGGATTTTGAGGTAGGCAGTAATGGGAAGAACTGATTTTTTCCCTTCAAGGATTTTGAGTCTGTTGAGGAGCTTGTTGGCTGCAATCTTGGTGTTTGCTCATCGTTTCCCATCAGTAGCGACCTTTCCTCGAAATTGAATCTCTTTTGTTTGGTCTTGGGGAGGGAGTTGGCTGAGTGTTTTGAGATGATCGGCAAAGGATAAGGTGGGAATCAAGGCGTTATCAACTTGATCTTTGTGATTGAGTTTGAGGTAGAGGAGTGCGTTTTCTTCATCTAGAGGGTGATTGGTTTTGTTATATTTCTTGTTGGCCTCCAAGAGTGTAGAGATAAGTTTGTGATGCTGTTTGAGAAGCGCTTTGTCTTTGTGATATTCCAAGAAAGTTTTGATCCAGCTTCCCCATTTCCCATCTACGGTCATTGTGAGTCCGTTGGACTGTCCTAGCTTTTGGAGATATTTGATGAGTTCGGTACGTAGCGGATTTTTAGGATCTCCTAAGGTTTGTTTGGTGGTGTTGATATTGTTTTCATCGAGTTTGAGTTGAGCAGAAAATGTGTTGAGTGTTTGTTGTACTCAATTGTTGAGTGTTTCTGGGGATTTTGGGAGATTGTTGAGATATGCTGTTCCTTGAGTGTTCATCGTAGCCTCGCTAGTAAAATCTATCTCCAATAATATCCAAAAATGCAAAATAGTCAAAAAAATGGTGTCTTTTTTTCCCTTTGCATTTAGGGATTAAAACCTTATAGTGGAAGTCAGTTTTTTATCTTTTTTTGACAAAGGCAATGCAGCTCAAACAAGAACTCGAGGCTCGTGGACTTTTATATCAGATGACGAGCGAAAACTTTTTTGATCTTTATGAAAAAGGAGGTGAGAAGTTCTATTGTGGATATGATCCTACTGCAGATTCGCTTCATCTTGGGCATTTTCTCACTTTTATGGCTGCGGTCAATTTTATGAAAAGGGGAAATACTTTTGTGATGCTGATCGGTGGGGCAACGGGAATGATTGGAGATCCTACTGGAAAAACTGAGGCGAGGGCTTTTCTTGGACTGGAAGAGCTGAGACACAATCAAGAAGCAATTACCAAGCAGGTAGGAGAGATTTTGGAAAACCTCAAAAAGCTGACTGGGAAGGATTTTCAATTTGAAGTCGTAAATAATTATGATTTTTACAAGGATTTCTCAGTATTTGACTGGTATCGCACAGTAGGGAAAACGATTACGATCAATACCATGCTCAGCAAAGAATCGGTAAAAAAAAGGCTGGAAAATCCTGATTCTGGGATCAGTTATACAGAGTTTAGCTATATGCTTTTGCAGGGAAATGATTTTGTGCATCTGTATGAAAACAATGGTGTTAAACTGCAAATCGGAGGCTCTGATCAGCGAGGGAATATGGTAACGGGAACTGAGATGCTCCGTAAAAAGAGCGAAGGCGCAGCAGAAAGCTATGTGATGACGATTCCTTTGATGATGGACTCGAGTGGAAAAAAGTTTGGAAAATCTGAAGGGAATGCGATTTGGCTTGATGCCAATAAAAATAGCCCATATTTTGTCTACCAATATTTTCTCAATAGTGCTGATGCAGATGTGGAGAAATATTTGAGAGCATTTACGCTGCTCGAAATCCCAGAAATTGAAGCGATCGTTGCTCAGCACAATGCTCAACCTGAACTCAGATATGGACAAAAACAGCTTGCAAATTATGTTATCGCAACACTTTTTGGACAAGAAGCTGCTGATCAAGCAGAAAAAATCTCTGACTTCCTTTTTGGAAAAGGAGAAAAGCTGACTTTACTTGAACAGATGACTGCTGATGAAATTCAGGCACTTGCTCGTGAAACTGGAGGTGTAAAGCTTGAGAATGATGAAATCAGAGTTTTGGAGCTTTTGGTACAGAGTGGATTGGTAGAGTCGAATGGAGAAGCTAAAAAACTGATCCAACAGGGAGCAATTTTGGTAAATGAAGAGAAAATCATCGATATTGCTCAGAGTTTTTCTCCTGCAGATGCGGTCAATGGGGTATTGCTTCTCAAAAAAGGGAAAAAATATGCGATTGCTCAGTTTTAAGTTTATGTATCCTCTAGTAATGCAAAAAATTACGCTTAGCTGCCCAAATGATGGGAGAAAACTTAGAATTACATTGACTGCCCTGCTCAAAAAGGGCTTGATCACTGATGTCTGGGTGCAAAATAGTATCAAGCATTATTGTTTAAGTGATGAGAAAAAAGTAAAAAAAGAGGAAAGAAAGCTGATCTGGATATGGATTGAAGAGGAAAAGAAGGATCAGTTTTTACGCCTTTTTACTCAGATCAGTGGATGGAGTATCGATGATGGAGCACTCCAGTTGATGCCTGAGAATTTTTAGTCAAAAGAAAACCCTCAGTAGGTAAATCCTGAGGGTAATTGGCACTATTCGTGCCGATGTAATAAATGCTCAAGAGGATCAGTGTTTTGATCTTCTTTTTTTGTTGCCTTTTCTCCTTTTTTGAGGAGATTGTCAATCTCTTCTGCATCTTGTGCTAGTTTATTATTCGCGAATTGCATCCCTCCCCATAGGAGTCCTAAGAAGAGGATGAGTCCTGTGATAAGTCCAAGTATTACCATAATTTTTGGTTTTTTTCTTGATTTTTGAATTTTTTTGCGGCTGCTGCGAAAGCATAGCCTGCTACGACCCACAGGATGATGAAAATGGTGATGATGGTTCTCATATGTTTATTGATTTTATGTTTTTCTATTTATATCATTTTTTGATAAAAAAGCAAGGGGATTTTTGTTGTCTTGGGGAAAGAAGTAATTTTGCGTGATTTGTGGTTGACCTTTAGGGTAAAAAAGCTAAAATCTGAATGAAATCAGAATTTTTATTTTTTTTGTACAATACGATGATAGATCTCAAAAAAGTGCGTGACGATATCCCAGCTTATAAGCTGATTTGTGAAAAGAGAGGGATGCAAATAGATGTAGATGCGGTCTTGGCTTTGGATGATGAGAGAAAGGCTTTACAACTCCAGATCGACCAGACTAAGGCTCAGCAAAAGCAGTTGGCAGCTCAGCAGGATTATGAGGGTGCAAAAGCTTTGAAAACTCAGATCCAAGACCTCGAAACTCAGCATAGAACGGTCGTAGAGCAGTTGGATGCTTTGCTCTTGAAAATGCCTAATGCTAGTTTGCATTCTGCAGTTCCTGTCGGAAAGGATGATAGCGAAAATGTGGTAGTCAAAACTTATGGAGAGTTGCCACAGCGAGATTTTGAGCCGCTGGATCATATGGAGCTGATGAAAAAGCATGCTATGGTGGATGTGGAGAGAGGAGTAAAGCTTGCAGGTGCAAGGAGCTATTTCCTCAAGGGCGATGGAATGCTGCTTGAGCAGGCGGTTTTGCAATACACGCTCAAAAAATTGGTAGAGAAAGGATTTACGCCTATGCAGGTGCCAAATATTGTCAATCCTGAATGCTTGATGGGGACTGGCTATTTCCCTGGTGGTGAAGAAGATGCGTATTGGATGGAGAGAGATGATCAGTGGTTGATAGGGACTTCTGAGATTCCAGTAACTGCCTATCATATGAATGAAGTCTTGGATGAATCTGAATTACCAAAGAAGTACTGTGGGTATTCGAGCTGTTATCGTCGTGAGGCAGGAAGTTATGGAAAGGATACAGCAGGACTCTATAGAGTACATCAATTTATGAAAGTAGAACAGGTCGTGATTTTGCCTGCAGATGAGAAGATGTCTGAGCAGTATTATCAGATGATCTTGGAAAATGCGATGGAGGTATTGCGTGATTTGGAGGTTCCTTTTCGCCAGCTTCAGCTGTGTACTGGGGATTTGGCTATAGGAAAGTATAATTCTAGTGATTTGGAATGTTGGATGCCTTCGAGAAAGAGTTATGGAGAGACCCATTCTGTGACTGCATTCTTGGATTTTCAAGCAAGGAGGCTGAATCTCAGATATCGTGATAGTGAGGGAAAACTTCAGTATTGCTATACGATGAATAATACTGCGATTGCTACGCCAAGATTTTTGATTGCTTTGATCGAAAATCATCAGACTGCTGATGGAAAGATCAGGATTCCAAAGGTATTGCAGCCGTATATGGGGAAAGAAGTGATTGGATAATTCAGGTTTTTTTATGTTTTGTTTATAGGGAGATACGTGATGCTATATACAAGGGAAAAATGAGCTTGAGGATTGCAGTATTGTAGACCAAGCACGCTTTTTAGTAGAGAGGAATATGCGACTCAAGTAGCCGAATTGCTCAAGGAGAGTAGTCAATATGATAAATCTGTGATGCTTCGTTCTTTGGAAGAGTTGAAGGAGTATTATGATTATGCGATTGTTGCTGTGCTGGAAGGGAAGATTGTAGGAAATGCCACTTGTCATCCTGCAGATATGGTCGATGCAGAAGTGAAATTGCCAAATCAAAAGGTACTCAAAATCTGAGAGGTATCTTCGGTAGTTTTGGATCGTGCATATCAATGACAAGGGATTGGTAGTCAGCTTTTCTCTCTTTTGCAAGATGAGGTCATTGGAAAGCAGTTTGATGCTGTGATAGGAGGAACTATCAATCCAAGGATGAGAGCAATTTGGAATGATCATAACTATCGTTTTATTCCTTTTCCTGGGGATTTGTACGAGCAGGGGTTGAGGTATCTGTGACCTCAGATAGGGATTGAAAATTTTAAAAGGGAGGCGTGCTGTGGATTGTATTGTAATGCACATTTGGAACTAGGAGATCAGGATCAGCTTTTGGATTTTTTAGCACCTCAGAGGGATCAGGATGGAGTATAGGATAGTACCTGGAATAGGATTAGTCTTAGATACTGGTAAAAAGGGGAAAAAAGTCTGATTTTTGGCGTTGACCCACGGAAATGAGCCTGCAGGTCTCCAGGCGCAAGAGCGTTTTCTCAGTCAGTATGCTCATTGCTTACAAGCAGGGCAGGTCTACCTTTTGCAGGTTAGTCCGCGTGCTTATGAGCTTGGCAAAAGGTTTGTAGATGTCAATATGAATAGGATTTGAAAGCTGGAACCTGATCTTACTCGTTATGAAGATCAGAGATTGCAAGAGCTGTTACCGTATTTAGATCAGCTTGATGTGGTACTTGATATGCATAGTGTAGCTACTCCAGTAGCCCATACTATGGGGATTTGTGCTACGAGAGATCAGGAAATTGCGGAGCAGGTGCTAGGAGTGGATATTTTGTTGGTGGATGATGATTTTGATCAGGCTGGGTCTTTGATTTCTTATGTGACAAGGCGTGGAGGTATTGGATTTGGGATGGAGTGTGGTTCTCATCTGGATCCTCAGGGGGCTGATCGTGCTTTGCAGGTGATGCTTCGTGTTTTGAGCTTTTTTGGGATGATGGAGTGAAAAGGCGAGGATGTCCCTAAGATTAGATCAGTTTTTAAATTTTTTCAAGAGATTTATCCTCAGAGTCTTGAGTTTCGCTACCTCAAAGCGTATGCAAATTTTTCTAGGATTTGACCTGGGGAGAGCTATGCTCAGGATGGTGAAATGCTGTATCGTAATGAGAGCTGAGAGGAGAGGTATTTGGGGATTATTATGGATAAAGTGATCCTAGGCGATGGGATGGGATTTTTATTTAAAAAAATGAAGTAGATGCTTCTGATCTGAGATATTCATATCACTTCCAAAATCAAATCTGAACTTTTAGCGCAGCTTAGAAGTTTTTTTGCTCAGCAAAAAGATGAAAAAAATCTGATTTTTATGGGCGATTTTGTCTATCATTTTAGTTACGATAGAGGAGCTTTATTGGAGCTTTTTGAGCTGTTTTTAGAGCTGTATCGTGAAGGGAGAAGTGTCTATATTTTAGCTGGGAATCACGATTGGCTTGGGAGTTCTTTTGTGTTTGAGGAGGGGAAGAAGGTCTTTGATTTACTCCAAAAGGGAGATCAGGATTGAAAACTTTTTTTTATCACGGAGCCGTGCTTGACTGAAATCGAAGGCGAGAGGATTTTTTTCTTGCCTTTTTGTTTGGATTTTGATGAGAGCAAATATCCAGCCTATCAACTATGATCTAGTGTTTTGACCCAAGCGCTGTTGCAGTCCAAAGATAAAAATGAGGTTTTCTCGTGAAAAATAAATCAGCTTGTGAACTGAGTTGTGCAACAAGAGAAAAATCTGACGTTGATCCATCACTATTATCTCAATAAAGAGCAGTTTCCTGGCTATCGTTCGAGTTTTGCGTTTAAGGATATTGCACTGAGTGAGCAGCTGTTGGATGTGGATGGACTCAAGATGATATCTGGGCATTTGCATGCGCCTTTTGTGTATAAAAATTATTTGTGTACGGGGAGTGTGTGGGCGACTTCTCCTTTAGAGGCTAATCAGCTCAAAGGAGTATGGAAATATCAGCAGGGGAGATTGGATTTTTATGCTTTGCAGATGATTACTTATTTTCAACTTGAAGCGCAAAAGTCGCTTGTGGAGGAGGATATTCGTGCTTTGTATCAGGAGTGTCAAGAGCAGCTCAAAAAACAGTTTGAAAATCAGAGTTTTTTTCCTTTTTGAAGTTTTGAAATTCCTGCACTAGAACTCAAAAAAACCGTGCTTAATCTCAAAGTTGAAAAGCTTGATTATGAACAAGTTGATGAGGTAATTAGTGATGAACTGAGGAGTCAGCTCTCAGATTTTAGGCTCAAAAAGACGATACAAAAGGTGGATGATCTCTTAGAAAAGCTACAAAAGCCAGATGAAGATGCGTTGCAGACCTTTGGTGGCTGGAAGGAGCTTTTGAAGTCGTTTTTGCAGACTCAGTATGGGGAGGACTATCCTCAATATGAGCAGGTTTTGAGAGATTTGAAAGTATTGTAATGGGGAGCTTAATGAAATCTTTGTATAAGTTGATAGGCTTTTGTATGCTACATGGAATGACAAATGCAAGGTCATCCTGTCTGTCCCGCACGAAGTTTCGGGAAAGTTGATTCAGCATCTTAGTAAGCAGACAAGATTCCGGATCAAGTCCGGAATGACGGGACTTTTGTCATCCTGCCTGTCCCGCACACAGTTGCGGGGAACTTGATTCAGGATCTAGATTGCGGATCAAGTCCGCAATGACGCAGAAGGGTAAGTCCGCAATGACAAATCTTAAGTCCGTAGTGACAAAGCTGTTCATTTTAGCTCTCTGATCGTTTGTGGTTTATTTTCTTTTATGATTTTTATTTTTGCTTTATAGTTTATGAAGGTAGGATATATTTATATTCTTACAAATCGTAAGAATTGAGTATTGTATATTTGAGTTACATCTAGTTTATTGGAGAGAGTTTATCAGCATAAAAATAGTTTATATGAGGATAGTTTTACTACTCAATATCGTTGTAATCGTTTAGTATATTATGAAGAATTTGATACTATTGGACAAGCTATTCAGAGAGAAAAACAACTAAAAAATTGGAAAAGAGCGTGGAAGATTGCATTATTTGAGAAAGAAAATCCTGATTGGAGAGATTTATATCCAGATATGATTGGTTAATTTTAGAGAGAGATTGCGGATCAAGTCCGCAATGACGTAGAAGGTCAAGTCCGCGATGACGCAGAAAGGCAAGTCCGCAATGATGTAGAAAGGTCATGCTGAACTTGATGCAGCATCTAGTCCTCCAAATTGTTATCCTGCCTGTCCCGCACACAGTTGCGGGGAACTTGATTCAGGATCTAGATTGCG
>JAUMYK010000063.1 GCA_030528665.1 bacterium | reverse complement strand
CTTTCAAAAAGTGGATCGAAAACTCACTCAGGAGACATTTTGGATTTATCGGTGTACCTTTAGTGATCAAATTTCGTGAAAGAGGTGAGGGGCAGGAAGAGAGGTCAGCACCAGGAGTTTCACTCAAGACCCTGCGTAAAGAGCAAGAAGCTCGCCAAGCGAAGATCAACCGCAATGCTGCTAAAATTCTAGAAAAAAGAAAGAAGAAAAAGTCGTAATTAAAAAAGAAGAAAAAAATCTGAGTTGTATGCTCAGATTTCTTTTTTCCTATTTTTTTACTCGAAAACATCCAGATGTGTTTTGACAAGTACTTTGATCAAATTGACTACAGCTTTTTGGAGTGGAGGTAGGGCTGATTTTACATCGTTTGAGATCGCAATATCTTGCAGAATGTCTTTCACAATCAATACCACATTTGTAACTTCAATCTGGATAAGTAGCCACTTGACAACTTACAATATCTTTTCCATCCCCAATATTTAATCCTCGATAGGTATATTGTAAAGAAAGGCTGTTATAAGGATTTGGATCACTATAACGATATCGACTTTTCTCGGATATATATACTCCCTGTACTCTTTCTGGAAAAGGATAGAGTCTCTCACAATAGTCATATTTTGAAGGATAGGCGTTATCAAAATAATCCACTCATCTTCTTGCTTCTTTCAAACATTTCTGATAGGGACTATACCATACTGTTACATAGGGATCGGTTTTTTCAGTATCTTGGATACAGACTTGTGTACCATTATTTGTTTCATTATAATTTCCTACACAATGCCATTCTTCAGGCGTAGGTGTAGGATTGGAAGGGGTAGTAGGACAGTGCGAGGTATTGAGACAAGTCCCATCTTCGATACATCTGAGTCTCATTTCATGATTGAAAATGGTAGTACCAAACTGTGTTGTGAGATTGTCCCACATTTGAGCGGTGAGCATATTATTGTTGTTAGTCGAGAGATAGGAGTTGAAGCTCAGTTGCTGATTGCTAAGCTGAGGATGAGAAGAGGATTGTGCATAGGTAGCGATTCTGAGTTCGTGATTGCTTGCTCGTGTATTGAGTTTGCTGATAAGGGCATCTCGCATATGCGCTTTGAGTTGATTTTGGTTTTGATTGGAACTGAGACTTGAGAAGCTCATCTGTTGAGAGGAAAGCTGGTTGTGTCTAGCTCATGCAGAGTAGGCGAGGAGTGCGATGATTGCTCCGAGCATTAGGATGCTGAGCAGTCGATGTTTGGTTTTCATCGTTGTAATAGGTAAAAAATAAAGGCACCAAAGTCAGATTTCTATTTTTTTCTCTCTAGAAAATAAAAAAGACACCATAACCTTTGGTGCCTATGAATATTATGAGCTGAAAATATGTTTGTAACCAATATTAACGAACCACCTATTCCCAAAGACTATGATGTCTTATTGGTGGTTTATGGTGTGGTTTACAGACAAAAACAGTGATCTTTCAGAGAAAAATCAGTCTTCAACTCGTAATAATTTTCATAGGCAACTCCTATATAGTTATCTTGCTGATCTTTTCAAGTGCTTTTTGAGAAAAAAGACCAAAGCATAAAAAAAGCCTCTTGCGAACAAGAAGCTTATTGCTTAAACTTTGCGTTTCTTTTCCTTTTTTGCCGTTAGTATCAGAAAGGTGATGGTGGCGGTGTTTGTTGGGGAGGAGTAGCTTGAGGTGTAGTGTGTGGTACGGGTTGGGTAACTGTTTGAGTAAGTGTTTGCGGTGTAAACTGAGAAGTTGGTTGAGGTGTAGCTTGAGAGGCTATTGAGTTAACAGATTGAGGAGTTGGCTGAGGAGTTGGCTGACGAGATGTATGCGCTTAAGACTGAGAACTT
>JAUMYK010000062.1 GCA_030528665.1 bacterium | reverse complement strand
CAAAAGCAGAAATCTTATAATACTTCTAAACGCCACTTTTGGCTTCCTAAAGCCTTTTTGAAGCTCTTGGCTTTTTTGCCGCAAGCCTCAAAATCCGCTTTAGACCATCTTCGCTTTTTATGAAGATGGTAGGTTTACATTTTTTTAGAAGCAATATCATGATTTGTACTTTCATTACAGTCAGATTTCTATTTTTTCTGTTAAGGAACGCATTACTCCTCTGAGAGGGACGGCTTGAGTATAGTGATCCTAATGAGCTTTGCAATACTTTCTGAAGTCACTTTCTGACACAACTCTAGCTCTCCTCATTTACGCTACCGAACAAAGCTAAGCAGAGAGTGCGACTTCTCTGAGGAGCTCTCAATAAAGCGTCTGTTCTAAAGCACTAAGAACTACTATTTTATCCTCGATTTTTTGAGTAAATTCTCCTAGAAACAAGGCTTGAGCAGCGATCAGGCGAGCAACCTCCTCCATTCTTATTTTCATCCAGATTTTCCCGAGCTCATTTCTCCCCTGCTGATCGGGTCATCGTCCCCAATAGGCATCTTCAAGAGAAGCCTCAATGCTCTCACTCCCATAGGTTCCCAAGAGCTTTTTCTGAATCCAAAGGTACTGCTGATGTTGTGCGCGCACAACTTTTTCCATCAACGCTCTTTTGACTAAGTCCCGATCCTCCCTCTGCAAAGCTCCATACGCTGCTGCTAGCTTTTTGCTATCATAGGCCGAGGGCGCATGCTGAATCGTTTGCATCAGGCTAGGATGGGCGATACACTTTTGTGCTTGATAGGCATGCTCTGCAGTTTTCCAAGCTCCTCCCTTCAATTCCACCTCGAAAGCTGAAAAATTAGACAAAAAATGATAGGCTCCTGCATAAAAGGTAATACATGACATTTAACAAGTATCAAAAATAAAAACAAAAATCTGACTCCCCTATCGGAAATCAGACTTTTATTGTTTTTTGAAAAGGAAGAACAAACTATTTCGTTCTCTGAACAGTCAATTGATGTCTTCCTTTTGCTCTTCTTCTAGCGAGCACTCTTCTACCAGTCCAAGACTTCATTCTCTCTCTGAAACCATGAGTTCTCATTCTTTTGGTCCACTGGTATTTTCTGATTCTTCTTAATTTAGATGCCATGAGAATATGTTAATAACAAAATAAACTATCTGCTGATGAAATTCAAAAGTCCAAGGGTTCTTGCTCTAATGATTTCTTGTCTCACTTTTTTCTGGATTTTTACAGAGTTTCCAGTGTAGAGTCTAGGCTTGATATCTCCAAATCTGGTAAGGTAATATTTCAAGATCGCAACAGATTTCCAGTTGATGAATTTTGCGTTTCTCTCATCAGCAAAGAAAGTGATTTTTTGACCAAATCTCTTGTCCTTGATATCCTCGATAGCCTTGTCAAACTGAGATTGCAATGCTTCAAAGTGGAAGAATTTCTGATCTCTTGCCATCTTGTAGATTTCGTATCTTACTACTGCATTGTTGTACAAAAGTGCAGCTTTTACCTCTTTTACCTGCTCAGGAGCAAGCTCAAGGAGATATGATACGAAATAGGCTTTAGTATTTTTGTCTTTAAGTTTGAAAGAAAGATTTTGAATTCCGATTTCATCCTTGTCCTTCACTGTGAATTTTGCTTCAAGATCAGCCAAGAAAGCTTTTCTATCTGCTTCTGAGGTGTTTGCATTGAGCATAAGCACCAATTCGTAATGTTGCATAAATGTGCAAAATAATAAATAAAAGGTTAGATACTTTTTTGATTCGCCGATTGCTCCAGAGTATAGTTTTTTGAAATTTGAAATCAAGAGAATTTGCAAGTTTTTTGAGATGCGCTATAGGAAATCA
>JAUMYK010000061.1 GCA_030528665.1 bacterium | reverse complement strand
CCTAGTGGGAACGAAAAAACATACGACATTCCATACTGCTCAAACCAGTATAAATAATCTACTAGGTATCCACAACAAATCCAGCAATGGCTTTGTAGCCTGTCGTAGGGCTTTTCGGCTTAGTAGATGATTTATATTGGTTTTTTCTAAACCTTGGTCTGCTAGCTCGAGGTGGCACAGGCATAATCCTCGCTAGCGGTCTATAAAGCATCTACATCTGTATTTTACCTCTTTTGAGCTCATACTGATGCTTAAGTACACAATTTTCTTAGTAGCAAAAATTTTTGTAGCGGTGATGGTTGTTTTATGGATCCGATTCAATCTTTCCGTAGTGCTATTGATATTGGTACCTTGTATGGTTGGTATGAGCTTAGCGGAGGTCGGCTTGCCTCAGCCTAAAAAGAGGAGAGGTTTGTTTGTTAAGAATTGGTAGAATGAAAAAAATCAAGGGACAAAAAGACCTTGTAAACTACTCAGCCAAGATAGCCTCAGAGTTTGGGAATGTAGCTCGTGCAATTCTCTACTCGCAGATTATCTATTGGCGAGATATTAAACAAAGGTCTTCATTTTACAAAACAGACAGGTCTTGGTGTGATGAGTTATGATTATGAATATCGGAAATCAGGCAAGCAAAAAAGCGATTGGCTGAGCAGTGATACATAAACACTTCATACAAAAGACTGGATCATACTACAGAATATATAGTAGACTGAAACCTGCTCAATACCTTGTGTATCAAGCTGTATTGAGAACCTTATCAGGATTTGGAGCATTCGCAAAATTTGCATTCGGGAATACAAAATTTGATAATGGCGAATGATAAATCTGACAATGGCGAATTACAACAGAGATTACAACAGAGAGTGTAGAGAGAGAAGGGCAACCCCCACCCACCCAAAATTTTGATAAAACAGACTTTGTTTTAAAAATGAGAGATGCAGAAAAAAGAGGAAGTGTTTATCTCTCGACCTGGAACAAAATCACTGGTAGAAATGATTTCCTTACTGAGGAGATTAAAAAGAAACTTTTCAATTTTTCAAATCTGAGTTTGCAAGATTTTGCACTTAGAGCAGAAAAATTTGAAGTTATTAAATCGCTTATTCTAGCGAAAAAAATGGAAAAATATTTCTTCAGCAGAATTCGAGAGCGAGATTTTGGACAGTTCCTTGCAAAGTTTAATGACTTTTGAGGAACTGATGAACAAATCGTAGCAAAACTCGCCATGTTTGGCGAGGAGAAAAAAGCGTTAAGAATCCTGAAAATCACGGAAGAAATCCCTTCAGTTCCAGAGCCAAAAAAGCTCAGCGAGCAAGAAAAGATCGAGCAAAAGCAAAAACTCGATCAGGCAAAAAGCCAACTTTTAGCCAAATTAACGCAATCAAATGCATAATCACAACGCCTTCATCCTCCGTAATCTTCTGAAAGTGAGAGACAAGCATTGATCATTTGATACCGATGCTCTAGATAACCTCGTTGACGCTCTCAGAGATGAATTATGGAACAACTTCGAAAAGCTCCCAGAAGCTCATCAATACCAAGATACAGATCAGAAAGAAATAGCGTTTGAGAGCCGAGCAAGGAAGCTTCTTTTATCACTTTTTACACCACACTATGACTACAACACTTAGCACTAAAGACTTCTTCCAACGTGAAGATGTCGTCCAAAAGTTCCAAGAACTGCTTGGGAAAAGAGCGAGTTCTTACCTTACTTCCGTTCTATCGGTCGTAAGCCAAAGCGAGCAGCTCGCAAAAGCCGATCCAAAAACGGTGTATATGGCTGCTTTGACTTCAGCTACCCTTGACCTGCCAATCAATCAGAATTTAGGCTTTGCCTACATTGTTCCATATAAAAACAAGA
>JAUMYK010000020.1:5884-19099 GCA_030528665.1 bacterium | reverse complement strand
TTGCTTCTTTTCTTAGTATTCACTGGTATGGCTAATTTTTCTTGAGATTTAAACTCTCATCTCTCTTATTACTTAATGGTTCCTTTTGAATTTAAATTTTCTTCAGGATTTTTCTTTTTGCAATTGTTGAGGAAATAGCTATCATCACTTTTTGATTTAGTTTCGACCAAGATATATATGAAATTTATGGTGATTACTTTGGGATGTCAGATGAACTATTCTGATACTGCCAGAATTAAATCTGTTTTGAAAAATTGTGGATTTATACCAGTAGAGACAGTAGATGAGGCAGATATTGTAATTTTTGATACTTGCTCAGTTCGTCAAAAATCTGAGGATAAGGTAACGGGAAGGCTCAAGGAGATTCCTCTAGATAAGAAGGTATGGATTACTGGATGTATGATTCAGCATAATATGAGAAATCAAAAAGTATCTACTGCTGAAAAGCTTCCTGAACAGCTCAAAACAGGAAATTTTTCTGGGGTCGTTTTGACCAAAGAGCCAAGAATTATTGGACTCACTTCTGAAGAAATCAACGAACTCAAAAAAGCTGACACGAGCGATATTGTGGGAATCAATCACGCTTTCAATCCGCTTTTTCATAACCTTTCACAAAAATGGAAAAATATTGAACTTTTTTTCCGTATTGATGACACTGGATTTTTGCCTCTGATGATGCAGAGATTAGGCTATGAAGTGCAATATGATAAAGAACTGACGAACGAGTATTCTACTATTGTGCCTGAGGTTAATTCCAGTATGAATGCACATAATAAGACTGCCTATATTCCGATAGCTACAGGATGTAATCAGTTTTGCGCCTATTGTATTGTTCCGTTTGCTAGGGGGCTGGAGAAATGGTTTCCTGTAGAACAGATCGTTAATGAGGCGAAGGTTCATCTTGCTCATGGGGTGAAAGAAATTGTGCTTTTGGGGCAGATTGTTAATAAACATCCAGAATTTCTTACGATTGTGAAGGAAATTTTGAAGCTTGAGGGCTTAGAACGGCTGAGATATACTTCTCCTTATCCTACCTACTATTCTGATGAGCTGCTTGCTTTGCATGAACATGAAGCAAAGCTCTGTCCTCATATTCATATTCCTTTTCAATCAGGTTCAACAGCTGTTTTAAAGAAAATGTTTCGTGGATATAGTGCAGAGCAGTGTTATGCGTTTATTGACAAGATTAGGGCTTTGAAGAGACCGATTTCTATTACTACCGATATTATTTTGGGCTTTCCAGGGGAAACGGAAGAGGATTTGCAGCAAACTTTAAAATTGACTGAGTATGGTCGTTTTGATATGATTTATATGGGGATTTATAGTAATCGTCCTGGGACTTTTGCAGATAGAAAATATCCGGATGATATCCCTTATGAGATTAAACATCAGAGGTGGTCTCAACTCAATGAGCTTCTTCATCAGATTTCTAAAGAAAATAATCAAAAAGAAATCTGACTCGAAAGAACAATGATCATCAATGAAATCGCTGAAAATGGAGATCTCTATGGATATACCGATAATATGAAGCAAATTGTAGTACAGTCTTCTGAAAAGACAAAAGACTTAGAAATCTGAATGCTTGTTCCTGTTCGTATTGTAGATGGGGTAGTCTTTAAATTGGAAGGGGAGCTGTTGTAGTCGGTCTTGTATATAAGTGAAAAAAAAGAAGTCTTTAGATCAGGCTTCTTTTCTGTTTTTTAAAACTTGTGGTTCGGAGTAATGCTGGACTTGTATTTCTTGTTATTCCGGACTTGATCTCCTCGTCATTCCGGACTTGATCCGGAATCTCTCCTTAGTATTTTAAAGGAGGCGTTTCACCCTCCTTAGACCACCCGACTCACTTTTTGGCATTGCCCCAAAATCCCGCAACTTTGTGCGGGACAGGATCCAGCAAAAAAGTCTAGCTCCAGTAGTGCAAGTAAGTAAACCTGTTTATCGAGGATAATTTAGGGAAGCTCACTCCCTCCCACTTCGTGGGTTCCGGGGTCGTTCGCTGGAGTTTAGTCTTGCTTTCAAGGGAGCCTACGGAACTTGCTGGTACTGGAGCGTTTTTTTTATTATGGACTTGATCTTTCTTGTCATTCTGGACTTGATCTCCTCGTCATTCCGGACTTGATCCGGAATCTCCTATTTGATTGCTAAGATCCTGAAACAAGTTCAGGATGACTGTTGAGAATAGGCAGGATGACAAAAGTTTCGTTATTTCGGACTTGGTCTAGAAGTGGAATATGTGAGGAATGTGTGTGGTTATGAGCTGTTTTGGAGCTGTTTCCAGAGTTTTTCTTGTTCTTTTGAAAGTTTTTTGGGAATATGAACCTGAAGTTCGATGATCATATCTCCTTTGCTTTTGAAAAGTCCTTTTTCTCCAAATCCTTTGCCAGCGACTCTGACTTTTTGTCCGATTTGGGTGCCTTTGGGAATTTTAACACTGGTTTTCCCCTCTGGATGAGGAACCTCTACTGTGCCACCAAGTACCATATCAAAGATGTTGACCTCAGCTTTGACATAGAGATCATCGCCTTTCCTCTGATATTTGCTGGAGTCGGAGACGATGATTTTGATATAGAGGTCGCCTGGAGGGAGGTCGCCAAGGGCTTCACTCCCTTTTCCAGTATATTTGAGATAGGACTCTGATTTGATGCCAGCAGGAATGTTGAGTTCGAGGATTTCTTTGTGGGCTTGGAGTCCTCCGTTTTCAAGCAGTTTTCCATCTTTTTTATAGAGTTTACCACTTCCTCTACACTGTGGGCAGGCTGCTTGGGTTTGGATCACTCCCATAAAGGACTGCACTTGTTGAGTGACATGTCCAGTTCCCTGACAGTGAGGACAGTTTTCTTCTGTTATATCTTCTATTTTGATTTCTCTGGTATAGGAAATTTTTTTGGTTACCCCAAGAAATGCTTCTTCAAAACTGATTTCAATATATTTTTCTAGATCGTCTCCTTTGGTTTTTCTTCTCGCTCTTGAGCCTCCAAATCCTCCTCCGAACATTCCTCATAAGAGGTCTCCAATATCTCCAAAATCGAACTGTGCAGCTCCTGCTCCTCAAAATCCTCAGAAATCAAATCCTCCAGCTCCGAATCCTCCTTTTCTATAGGCATCATATTGTTGGCGTTTTTGATCATCAGAGAGGACTTGATAGGCTTCATTGACTTCTTGGAATTTTTCTTTGGAGCCTCCGCGGTCAGGATGGTGTTTTACAGCTGCTTTTCTAAAGACCTTTTTGATCTCATCTGCACTCGCATCTTCACTTACTCCTAAAATATCATAATAATTCTTTTTTGGGTCAAAATCCATATTTTTCCATACAATAAATAAATAGCACCTAAAGCGTTTAAGTGATGATATGCATTTACTGGAGAAAAACAAGTAAAAAAAATCTGATTTTTCTTTTTGTTTTCTTGAAAGATTTGGATTGAAAAGTTTGTAGTTTAACCTTAAACTTGAAGAGCTAGCAACTTTGTTCAGGCAGAAGTATTAAGGGGGTAGACTATTCTTGTGGAGTTGATCCGTACTCTTTCCTTATGTTTTTTCTTTGTGTTCGCTGTTTGTGTATCTTAGATATCCGATGAGGAATGATTTTGTAATATGTCTTTGAAATTACGATCTTCTCTCTTGCTGAAATCAGCTTTTTCTTGCTTTTTTCTTTGTAGACAAGAGTATTAATATTGTAAAAACATCTTGCAATTTTTATGAGAAAGTGTATAGTATATTTTGTAGAAACAAAAAAATAAAATCAAATGGAAACACCAGTAAAAACAAAAAAAATGAGTAAAGTGGATTTTGTTAGATTGATTATGCAAGATCCAAGACAGACACAGTATTTTCGATCTTTAGAGGCTTTGCATAGCAAGGCAATTTCCAAAGAGTTACGATTATCGCAGGAATGTGATGAAGCTACTCGTGAGCAAGCATTTCGACTGCGTCTTGCCAATCTTTATAAGGATAAAATTAAGCCTCAAGAGAGTTTAATTACCAAAGTCTGCAATATTCGTATTGTAGATGGCAAACTCTCGTATTTTGTTACGGAGCCGGTAGCCTACGGACTTACCCTAGAAGAGAAGCGAGAAATTTTAACTTCTGCTCCAAAAGAGGAGGAAGCTGAGATAATCGAGCTTATCCAAAACAAGAAGCACAAGCTTTTTAGAGTTTGGAGTAAGATACCGCTCAAGTATCGAGGTCAGGAAGATTCTGATGCTTTTTTGAAATGGGTATTTAGAAAAATTATTGTAAACCCTGTCATTGCACAGCTGTATTTGGCTGAGCAAACCAGTAGTTTTAAAAGGTATTTATAAGTTTACACTAAGCTCTCCTTTGTTTTTAGAGGGGAGTTTTTCTTTTATCACAAAGAGAACTGAGCTATTTAAAAATGATTAAAGCTGAAAATGATTAGGAATTATGATGATTTTGGAGCTGTTCTTGGATGAGGGAGAGGATGTGATCTTTGCCAGATTTTTTGACTGAGGAGGAGAGGAGAAATGGAGGAAGGGATCAGATTTCTTTTTGTATAGCTTGTTTGAGGAGTTTGAGGTTGTGATGGAGGGTTTTTTGATTGGCTTTATCGGTTTTTGTGATGATAATAGCGAAAGAGAGTTTTTCGTCAGCAAGGGCTGTGATAAATTCGAGGTCAATTTTTTGTGGAGGAATACTTCCATCAATTAGCAGTAGGATGAATGGCTTTCTTTCTATAAAATAATGATAGGTTTCATCGATCCATTTTCTTCTACTTTCCAAGCTTGCTTTTGCATATCCATAGCCTGGAAGGTCCACAAAATATCGTTCTTCATTGACAAGAAAATAATTGATAAGCTGCGTTTTTCCTGGTTTATCTGAGGATTTAGCGATATTTTGGTTCATAAGCATGTTGATGAGGGAGGACTTCCCTACATTTGATCTCCCAATCACTGCGATTTCTGGTTTACGGATTGAGGGGCATTCTGCAAGTTTGGATGCAGATTTAATAAATTGTAGCGAGCGAATAAGCATACTAATGATCGGAATAAATAGCTGGAGTATACTGATTTTATTTTGAAAATCAAAGCGAGAGAAAAAAAACTGTCTGCTCATTTGAGTGAGAGACAGTTGAGATTAGATATTGTTTCTCTTTTTTATCACTGTAGGAGTTGGTATCGAGCTGTTGTGCTAGGATCAGGGATGATTTTCCAATGTTTTTGTTCTGATGAGAACCTGATGCTTCCATCGATAATATTGCCATTTGAGACGATAAGGGTCAGATTTCAGATTTTATTGTCACTACTGAGTGCAAAGAGGTCCCCATACCGTACAAAGCTTTCTTCTCCTAGATCAAAGGTGGTCATACTTGTTTTTTTGAGAGCGTATCTCTGTCCGAGGAGTTCTATAAAACCTCATTGAAAATACTGATTTTTGAGGAGGTTGGTATCGATATTGATCGCGTAGCCCTGCGTGCTTCAGGACATATAGCTTCCATCATGGTTTTTGACACTTGAGATAAGTTCGTTTTTGAGTTGAGAAGTATTGAGTGTGTTCGTAATTTTTTGCTTGATATGGAATCTATAGAAAAGTAATGCTGCTTCATATCTGGTTAGTGGAGTATCAAAACTGAGAGCATCATCGTTGTTAATGATTCAGAGTTCTTTGGCTTTGAGAAAGTAATTTTTCCATCGTGGTGTGGTGTTTTCCTCAAGCTGTCCTCCGTTTGCAAGTCTAATAAGCATTGTGATAAATTGAGATTTTGGTACGAGTCCTTTTGGAGAAAAGAGCTGATTATTTCCTTGCATTACTCAGAGTTGACATACTTGTTCAATACTTGATTTGAGTGCAGGATCTGCGTATTTTAGGTCGCTGAAATTGCAGCTGTTTGTGCTGCCTGAGAGGGCTTTAAAATTTTCTAGTTTCGCAAACTGGACAAACATTTTTGCAGCTTGTTCTCTGGTGAGCGCATCAAATGGTGCATATGAGCTGATGGCACTTGCATTTGTTAGCCCATTTTCTCTCATTCGATGCATCGCTTCAGTGATTTCGGGATTATTGAGGATGCTGAGTGTGCTTGCACTTCCATTATCTCCTGAGAGGAGTGCAATTACTGCAGGATCGATATTTTCTTTGGGAGGTGTTCAGGTTTGTGGTTTTTGTGTGTTGTGACCAGTGAGGAGGGTATTTAAAAAGGTAGTAGGATGCTGATTGACACTATTGATTTGGTCTTGTGCAGCAGATTTGAGTTGATTATTGAGGAGGATGGTTTTGAATCTATACATGAGAAGCGCTATTTCTTCTCTAGTGATAGGTCTGTTTAGTGCATTTACATCTTGTTCATTGGTTAAAAATATCGCTTTTGCTTTTATAAAAGAGAGTGTCCATCGTGGTGACATACTTTCATCACTGCTTTTTCCTTCTAGGATTCTGATAAGTACGGTCAGCGCTTCAGCTTTTGTTAATGTTTTTTTTGCTAAAAATGAGCCATTGCTTCCTTTGAGAAGTCAATAACGACAACTGTTTTCAATACTTTCTATGAGGCTTGGATCAAAGGTTTTTGCATCACTAAAGCTGCATGCAGTATTTTTGGTCTCTGTTGGATATCCGAGTGCTGTATAGGCTTTGGTAATGATTTTGCTGGCTTCTTCTCTCAAAAGAGGATCTGTTGGTCTATAGTTCTCTAGTTGATCGTATTTGGTGAGTCCGTTATGGTACATTCGGTAGAGCGCTTTTTCAAGTTCGCTTCCGTTGCTGAGTTCTGCAAAAAGTGCGGTATTTTGCGTAGGAGTGCTTGGTGGAGGGGTAGCTGTATTTGAGGAGTGGGTATTATTGTTTTCTGCTGATGGAGCTGGAGTAGGGGGCTGAATACTTTGTTGTGTATTGGTAGTTCCTGTTTGGGATTTGAGTGTTTCGAGATCGAGGCGTTGATCGCCTGATTGGATCAGGATTTTTTTATTGGTTTGGTCAATGATGATCTGTGGTTGTTCATTTGCTGTGGTAAGGGAGTAGAGTACAAGTGTCGTTACAATACTCAGTCAAAGAAGCGGTTTTTTCATAGTATATTGCTCAATGATAAAATGTTTTCCTCATCATAAGTAAAAAAGCTTTTTTTTCAAGTCGGAAAAAGATTGGGTCAAATACATACTTTATAGTATGCAAGGGCGATGGGAGGATTTTTTTGTATCTCTGGTGTTTATTGTGGGCTTGTTTTTGATTGTTATGGATTTGACTACTTGGTATTGTGGGTTTGCTCTGCAATCTATAGCTCCCTCCGCCTTGCTTCGCTCAGCGGCTCCCTCACTTTTATAGTTTAGGATATGGAGTGAAGAGTTAAGAAGAAGTAGTAATGAAAGTTCCCCCTCGGTGAGGGGGATGTCCGTAGGACAGGGGGAGCTATTTCTTCAGTGAAGAGTTTAGAATGTAGAGTGAAGAGTAGTAATTGCCTGTCATTCCGGACTTGATCCGGAATCTATAATTCCCTCCGCCTCGCTTCGCTCAGTAGCTCCCTCATCTAGGGAGGTCTCAACTTATGGGTTCGGATGTTGAAAAGTTCCCCAGCCAAAAAAGAGGATTATTCCTCCTCTTCTTGGTCGAGATGTTTTTTGATCAGTGGCATAAATCTGATGAGTTCGAGGAGTTGAAGTCCAGAAAATCTCCCAATAATGATATTGATGAGCAAAATCGCTAATAGTAGTTCTGGATAGGAAAGTAAGGTGGTGCTGATCCAGCTCCATTCTAAAATTCCGTAAGATATGGCAGTTAATATTAAGAGTTCTCCAAGTCAGATCCATCGCGATTTTTTTCGTATTGCAAAGGAGGGGAAGATTTTGGTACTAATCAAGAGCATTAAGAGAACAGGAAATACGATCAGCATTTTGATTTCTTTTCCTACAAAAATGTCGATACCAAGATATTTGCTTCCACTATATCCGAGGATCAATATGATCAGAAAACTACAAATCGAGAGGCTGACTTTACTACTATGAAGCAGGTATACTCTAGTATTCAATAGCGCCATAAGTATATTGGTTATCCCTGCAAAGACTAAGAGGGTTAATGCTAATTGGAGTCCTAAAAGGTGTGCAATGAGTGCAAAAAATAATGGCCAATAGACACCAAATACTGAAAGCCCTACTACTTGTCTCAAAAAACTAATTACTAATGCTACTACTGAGAGGCTGAGTAGTACTCAGAGGATTTGTATTGGAAAGCCTGATTTGAGTAATTCATCCACAAAATAGGAAATAAAGAGCCATGGGGATTGATGTTCAATGCCTCGGGTAAAAGAGGTTGTATATCCTTGTTCGAGATAGGGTTTTTCTAGAGAGAGATCCGAGAGGAGGTTCATAAAATGGAGTGGATTGATGATGCTGATAGGATCGTTTTCTAGGTCTTGTGCATATTGAGCGAGACTTCTTTTGAGGAGGTTTTGATTGGCATCAGTAATGAGGATAATGTTTTTGCGGAGTGGAGTCGTACTATTTTTTTTGATGGTAATATATTTTTCTAGATAGGATTGGAAGTGTTTATCATTGATGATGAGAATATCTGCTTGATTGAAGGCGAGATTATCTTGGTTTTCAGGGTTTTCGATTTTTTTTGGGAAAATTGCGCTAAAGAGGTAACCAGCTTTATTGAGTTCTTCTTCAAATCAAAAATTTAAAAAATCTGATTCTTCTCCAATATACAGGATCTGTTTTTCATAGATAGAGATTGGTAGCTCGAGTTTTGTACTACAGGTACTGTTTTTGAGTTCTGCACTGAGGAGGTAGTGTCCTGTCTGATGAAAGTTTTGCTGGATACTGATGCCAGCATCGCTCAATTTTTTTCCATCAAGGCGAAAGGTAATGGTGCTATCAGGGCTTAGCTGTGTTCCTGAGCTGATGAATTGATAAAGGTAGGTTTGATCAACTAAACCTTGAGCAGCGCCTGTAAGTTCAAAGTGGTCTTCGCAGCTGTTTTGTGCGTAGCCCTGTCAGATTATCGTTCCCAAGGATAAAAGGGACAAAAGTCAGATTTTTTTGAAAAGGTGCATCGTATGGGTAGAGGCAAGATAAAATTTAAAGATCAAAGCAGTAGTTGATTGGTCAGACATTGCGGCTTTCAATTTGCATGCTTGCTCCAAATTCTCCACTGACTATTTTTAGCTCTTGGGCTTCAAGTTCTTTGATCAGATAGTCATAGGCTTGTTTT
The DNA here is from genome assembly GCA_030528665.1 of bacterium. Next base: position 9,949 of record JAUMYK010000020.1, on the reverse strand, counting down.
GCAAAGTTGTAGCTTCCACTGTGAGAAAAATTGATTTTGGTACCGCTTTTGTAGTGTCAGTAGAGCGTGAAGTTTGAAATCACCATGATCTCAGCTTGATTATCTGCCAATGTGGCAGCGATTTTTCCTTCTGAATTTTCTAGGAGTTTGAGGGTTGGGAGTTTTTTGCAAAATTTGGAGATCATCGATTTTCGGTCTTCACGGAGTTGATCCTCCTTGCTGATACCAACATAGATGAGGAGTCAGTTTTTGATCTTTTTGCTGGAGCTGAGATATTGGTATTGCTCATCAGCATAGCAGTTGACCTGTGCAGCATCTACGCATTGGAGGATCAGTCTCATCTCTGAGGGTATAAAAAAATAAAAATGCTGACTTTACTATAGCGATTTCCTCCTGAAAATATAGTCAAAAATGATCCTTTGTGCAAGGAAGAAAAAGCTTTGAGGTGCTTGTTTTTTCTCTAATGCATAAAAAAGAGCTAAAAATTGACAAATTGCACAAAAAGAAGTATAATAAATGAAAAGATTTTTATTCTTTTCTCTAGACCGATGGTAATTTCTTCACCCAAACAAATCTCAGTAGAGCGTACTGAGCTTAATGATCAGCTTAAATGGGTACAAAATCAGGTGAAATCTGAACTCAACAAACTTCAGCAAGGGATCAATGATCAGCAGAAGATCACCTCTTTTTATGAGAAAAATGAGAAAGGTGGTTATGATTTTAATGTAGATATGGTGCAAAAGTATTTGCAAAGTATCCAAAACAAATCGCTTGCTGAATTGATGAAGAGAAATAGTGCTGCTTGGGCGATGGCGGTGCAGATTGCACTTAAAATTCACGGTTATGATACTGGGAAGATTGATGGGATTTTTGCGAGTAAAGGAAAAATCAGAGAATCAAAAACTCTTGCTGTGGTAAGAGCATTTCAGGAGGCAAATGGGATTGTAGGAGAGAGAGGATGGCCTGGTTCTCAGACGATCAAGAAGCTGATTGAGGGGCTTCATCTCAAAAAAGTTGAGGAGATAAAGGTTGTTCAACCTCCAAAGGAAGCTGGAGTTCAGCCCAAGATTTCTACTCCAGATATTGTGGTTCCTCCTGTGACTGGGGAAAATCCTACTTCAACTACCTCTCCAGTGCATGAGCAGACTCCAGTTGTTGAGCAGACTGGTAATAATTGATCAACTGATTCTGTAGGGCAGTCTGGAAAGGTAGAAAATATTCCAGGCATAGGGCAATTTAAAGAGGTGCCAGGTGCGAGTGTGAGGAAGATTGAGGATGCCGAAGATGAGGAAGGAACTGATAGGAGTCAGCAAGATTCATCTTCTGATCAGCAGGATGAAAAAGTGATCAATGCAAGTGGATATGCAGCGATCCAGAGAAAAATTGCAGAGCAGAGAAAAAAAGCAGAGGAGAAACAGAGACAAGAAGCTCCGCAACAACAGGAAAAAAAAGCTGAAGATGAAAAAAAGCATAATTCTGAATCACAATCAGATCTTTCTCAGGAACAAACGAATGATAAACAAGCCGAAGCAAAAGTCAAAGCAGAAGCTGAGGAACAAGCAAAAAAAGAAGCTGAAGCAAAAACCAGAGCAGAAGCCGAAAAGGCGCAGCCAAAGACCTTTGATGATCTCTTGACTGTCAAGGGAACTAAGGATGAAGATATTGTCTTTAATGAAGGAGTATTGGATACCAATGGGGCTTTGTCTTTTGAAGGGAAGCAATATCTTAGATATGATCCTGAACATCCAGAAGCTACGCAAGGAAAATTATCGTATAAGGTTGGATATGTGACAGTAGCTAGCTACTGAGTAGTACCAGTGATTGAGCTTGGAGTCTTTAATCAAGGAGGCTATTTAGAGGAACAAGGAGTAAGATTGATCCGTACGGAGTCCAGATCCATAAGGCAGGAAGGAAAATTTGATGAATATGGAGATATTCTCAAGGAAGAGGATGCAAAAATTGATTAGTTCTTCATTGGTAAAAAAATAAAAAAAGGCTGATCCCATCTCAAGGAAATCAGCTTTTTCTTTTTTTTGCAATTTGAGAGTGTTTGCGTAAGTATGATACTTAGAACTCAAGAAAGTCTTTGAGTGGACTGAATGGAGAGCTACTATAGTGTGCTTTAAATTCTTGATCTCCAAGATGTGCTCTAACGCTATCATTTTTGTGTAACGTATTGCTAAAATCTGCGTATTGACAGGGGCAGGAGTTGCATAATGGAGCTACAAGTGGGCAATGTGTCCCTGTGCATGGAGGAGTAATCTCTGGACATCCATCTTGATCTTGAATACCATTGATTTCCTCAGGAATATCAGGGCATTGATCAAAGACATCAGGGATACCATCGCCATCGCGATCACAGGTTGGCACATCTTCAGGGCAAGTATGACAGCTTTCACCTAGATCAATTTGTCCGTTACCACAGCGATTTACATTTTTACAGGTAGATGAACATTGCTGATTTTGACCGTTGCTGTCGCCATCATCACATTCCTCTCCAAGTTGTGTTTCAAGGATGCCGTTTCCGCAGGCAGAGGCACATCTTTGGACATCTTTGGGACAGTTTGAGCAGGTTTCACCTGGATCAATTTGTCCATTGCCACAGTTTGGTTTGCCTGGCTCGAGTAGGCGGCATGTAGATGAACATTTCTGATTTTTTCCGTTGCTGTCTCCATCATCACACTCTTCTCCAAGCTGAGCTTCAAGGATTCCGTTTCCGCAGGCAGAGGCACATCTTTGCACATCCTTTGGACAGGTGGCGCAGGTTTCACCTGGATCAATCTTTCCATTTCCACAGGATGGAGGAGTTTGGAGTTGACAAGTGGAAGAACATTTGCCGTTTTTTCCATTGAGCGAGCCATCATCACACTGTTCTCAGAGTCAGCTTTCTATTTTACCATTTCCACAGGTGGAGGTACATTTTTTGATGTCCTGAGGACAGGTCGCACAGACCTCACCTGGATCGATTTGTCCATTGCCACAGAGGGGATTCTTTGGGTCAATAATCGTACACTGGAGTGAGCATTTATTGTTTTTTCCATTGAGCGAGCCATCATCACACTGTTCTCAGAGTCAGTTTTCTAGTTTTCCGTTTCCACAGAGAGAGGTACATCTTTTGATGTCTTGAGGGCAGTTTAAGCAGGTTTCTCCTGGGTCGATTTGTCCATTTCCACAGAGGGGATTTTTTGGGTCAATGATCGTACACTGGAGTGAGCATTTATTGTTTTTTCCATTGAGCGAGCCATCATCACACTGTTCTCAGAGTCAGTTTTCTAGTTTTCCGTTTCCACAGAGAGAGGTACATCTTTTGATGTCTTGAGGGCAGTTTAAGCAGGTTTCTCCTGGGTCGATTTGTCCATTTCCACAGAGGGGATTTTTTGGGTCAATGATCGTACACTGGAGTGAGCATTTTCCATTTTTTCCATTGCGTAAACCATCATCACATTGTTCTCAGAGTCAGCTTTCTATTTTACCATTTCCACAGAGAGAGGTACATCTTTTGATGTCCTGAGGACAGGTTGCGCAGGTTTCACCTGGGTCAATTTGTCCATTTCCACAGAGGAGATTTTTTGGGTCAATAATCGTACACTGGAGTGAGCATTTTCCATTTTTTCCATTGAGCGAGCCATCATCACACTGTTCTCCTGCTTTTGGATCAATTTTACTATTGCCACAAAAATTTTCTTTGGGACAGAGTAGGATATCTTTAGGACAATTTTCACAGGTCTCTCCCAGAGCAGGGATTCCGTCCCCGCAGATGGAAGTACAGGTGCCGACATCTTGAGAACAGTTGAAGCAATTTTCTCCTAGATCGATTTGTCCATTTCCACAAGTAGATGGAGCATCACACATTGGGAGGTCTTTAGGACAATTTTCGCAGGTCTCTCCTAGAGCAGGGATTCCGTCCCCGCAGATGGAAGTACAGGTGCCGACATCTTGAGGACAGTTGAAGCAATTTTCTCCTAGATCGATTTGTCCATTTCCACAAGTAGATGGAGCATCACACATTGGGAGGTCTTTAGGACAATTTTCGCAGGTCTCTCCTAGAGCAGGGATTCCGTCCCC
>JAUMYK010000020.1:0-5784 GCA_030528665.1 bacterium | reverse complement strand
GGAGGTCTTTAGGACAATTTTCGCAGGTCTCTCCTAGAGCAGGGATTCCGTCCCCACAGATTGAGGTACAGGCGCCGACATCTTGAGGACAGTTGAGACAGCTTTCATCTTCATCGATGATACCATCGCCACATTTCTTTTGTGGAGTACACACTGGTACATCTTTGGGACAGTTTTTGCAGTTTTCACCTGGAGCAGGGATGCCATCACCGCAGATTGAAGTACAGGTGCCGACATCTTCAGGGCAGTTGAGGCAGTCCTCATCGGTATCAATATTACCATCTCAACAGTTTGGTGGTGTTTTACAGTTTGGAAGGTCTTTGGGACAGTTTTTGCAGGTTTCACCTGGAGCAGGGATACCATCTCCGCAGATAGAGCTACATTCTCCCACATCTTCTGGACAGCTTAGGCAGCTTTCATCTGGATCGATGCTACCATTGCCACAGTGTCCTGATTCGCAGACATCGCCGAGTCCATTGAGATTGAGGTCACTTTGGTCAGGATTAGCGATGAGTGGGCAGTTGTCGAGGCTACAGATACCGATATGTTGGCGGTAGAGCTGAGGATGGACATTGTCTTCTGGGATGAGTTGGCAGTCTGCTCTCTCTGATGTGACTATGCCGAGTAGATTTTTGATGCCATCGCCATCAATATCATCATCATAAATATCTGGAATATTGTCTTTGTCGAGATCACATTTGAGTCCTTGGAAAAGGCTTTTGCTATCTAAGGAGAGATTGAGTCCAGAGAGGCTGGCAGGGCTGATGCGGAGTTGGTTGCTACTATGGAGTTCGATACCTGGAAGGATTAAGAAATCTGATTCGATCTGCAGTTTGCCTTGTTGTCCGAGAGCATAATAGAGGGTGCTTCCTGCTTCAGAGATTGGGGATTTTGAGATTTGTTCTCGTGGGCTGAAATTGATGATTGCTTGCTGGATGGATGCTGTGTTGTTATTGCTAGAGACTGGGGTGATGTGGAGACCGAGTGTGTGTCCTAGGAGACTGGAAAAATTGAGGTTGGCTGCGTAAGAGTGAGCGTAAAGGGGATCATAAATTTTGATAGAGCTAGTACTGATCAGACTCTTACCGTTGGGGAGAAAGTTTTTTTGGATGATAATTTTTTGTCCAGGGTTTGTGTAGCTCGTAGTGCTGATAGTTTGGGTACTGAGTGGAATGTTTTCATCGCCGAGGTGTCGCTCGGTATAAGCGAGGTCTTTTGCTGAGAGTCAGATAAACTGTGGAGTAAGTCTGATTTTTTCATCTTTTTGATAGAGGAGTTGTGGAGTTTGGATAGTACTACTGATCCATTTGCCTTGATGCTCGATGATGTCTAGGGTAGCAATAGCTACGAGGCGGTCCTGAGCATAGGCTTTGAGTGTGATATTGTTTCTTTTGTCCTTGACCAGTGGGGTCGAAAATGTGCCGAGTGTAGTGGTATTTTTGCTACTTGCATTGGCGCTATTATTTCGCTCAAATCTATCAAGTTTTCCATTGCTTTTAGCACGAAGATGGGCGATTTGATCTCTGATTTCGAGCTGAGTGATGCCAAGTGCGTAATGGCTCTCTTGATTTTCTCAGATGAAGATTTGCGTTGAGAGGAGACGGGTTTCTCCATTTTCTTGGGTGATTTTTGCTCTGATGGTGTATTTTCCAGGGTGGTGGTAATGGTGCTGGGTGCTGATGCCTTTTCCAGTTTGCAGATTCCCAAAATCCCATTCTACAGCTTTTGGGGCTTGGGCGGAGGCGATGCGGAACTGGACTGGAGCTGGGATACGATCTGTTATTTCATCGATTAGAAGGAAAAAATACTGATCTTGTTGGAGATCGCCTAGTGGAGTCTGATCTTGAGACTTTTCGTTTTGAAGGATTCCAAAATTGATATTTCAGGTTTCATCTACGAGTCAGAGAGGGTTGCTTTGTCCATCGCCATCAATATCACTATCACAGCTATCGCCGATGCCATCGTTATCCAAATCAGCTTGGCTTGGATTGTAGCTGTATTCGCAGTTATCTTGATGATTTTTGATACCATCACAATCATAGTCGGTATCAAAACGACATTGGGTATGGAGGAGGTAGACTTGATAGAGTTTATCGAGTGCTTCTTGAGGAGTGATAGGTTTTGCGATAGCTTTGTATTCTTCTTCTGTGATAATGCCTTCTTGGATCAAAATATTGATTTGTGCGAGTGGCCATACTCCTCTTTGGATATTGTCAAACCCTCTAAATCCACATTGTGCAGGATTGAAGGTACAATATTTGAGGTAGAGTGCGAATTCTTTTGCATCTTTCGCAGGAAGCTGATGAGATCAGGCTTTTTGAATCTTTTCGATTTCTCGGTTATCAAAAGTTTTATATTCATAACTTGAGCGTCCTACTTTGTTGAGCCAGTTGCGGATATCGCCTCGGTGGATCTGGTATTTTGGGGCGATATTGGGAGCGAGGAGATTGACGAGGGTTTGGTAAAACTCAGCTTTGGTAATGGTTCTTGTCCCACAAAAATTTCCTCCACAGATGGGACTGGTCGCAAGAGGGTATCCTTTCATATAGTTTTTGGCTCCGACAGAGGCGACGCAGTAGTAATAATTGGTCTGATGATGATAGGCAGACTCAAACAAGATGTCTCTAAAATCCTTGCCAGGAAGTTGTACAAATTCTGACCAAAATGCTGAAGAGTAGTTTTCACGCATATGGCGGTGGGGGAGGATACAGTCTTGACATTCTACGGCATTGAGGAGTCTGGTAAGTTCATAACGCGAGAGTTTGTCTTTGCTTGTGAGGAGCGAGGTGTCGATACCCATATGGGAGAGTTGGGTAAAAAATTCCTCTTTGGTCAAGAGCTGAGGAGTAGTAATTTGGGCAAAGCTCGTGCTAAATCCGAAGAAGAGTAGTATCAATAAGCATATGCTCCATTTGCATTGGATAATGAGGCGCTGAAGATGCATGGTATCATAGGAGAAGCGGTAAAAAAGTTTGAAAAGTCTGAATTATGAGGATGTTCCTAGTTTGTCTCAGAAAAAGATGAGCCATTCTTCTCGAGGGGAAAGCTGGAGCAACTCTTGTGCAGGGAGGAGTTCTTGTGCCTGAATCTCTGCGATCTTGAATGCGATGACTGCTTCGTTGGGAGTGAGGAGATTGTTTTCGTGGGCGAGGAGTTTTTTGGCGTGGTCAGAGTTGAGGTATTTGAGTTGAAAATTGTTGAAATAGCTGATTTCATCTCTGACTTTCTGGGTTTGTGCCTGGACAATGGCTGTATTTTCGATGATGGTGGTGTAGTTGACATAGGTTTGGATGGCTACGAGCATCAGAAAGATATTGACTATGAGGAGTCATCGTTTGCTCAGGGTTCCGTAGTGTTTGAGGTAGTCTTTGAAGGTGCTAATCATCAATAAGAGCTTGATAATAAAGATTAAGTCTGTATATATACTATATTGAATTTTTGCGATGAAAAAGCAAGAGCAATCAGATTTTTATTTTTTTTCTAGAGATGTGGGTATGGCTATTCATAAGCTTCCTGATTATGTAATTAATAGATTAAAGGCTGGAGAGGTGGTGCAAAGACCAGCCTCTTTACTGAAAGAGCTTGTGGAAAATGCCTTAGATGCTGGAGCAAGGGCATTGACTATTACGATCAATGATGGAGGAAAGAGTTTTTTGTCTGTTGAAGATGATGGAACTGGTATTGAGCTTTCTGATATGGAATTATTGCTTGAAAGGTATGCAACCTCTAAAATTGAAAGTGAGCAGGATTTATTGAGTTTGGAGAGTTATGGTTTTCGTGGAGAGGCATTGGCAAGTATTGCTGAGGTGAGTAAGATTACTGTTTTGACTAAGACAAAATATGCAGAAATTGGTACCAAATTGATCAAAAGGGGAGGTGAGCAGCTCATGCAGCATGTTCCTGTTCCTTTTTCTCATGGGACAGTGATTTCTGTAGAGGATTTGTTTTACAATGTTCCAGCAAGGTTGAAGTTTCTTAAATCAGCACAGACTGAATTTTATTATTGTTATAATTATTTTGTTGATGTGGCTTTATACCATTATGATAAGGCGTTTATCTTGAAAAAGAATGATAAAATTACTTTTGATCTCAAACCTGCTCGCGATCTTCAGACCAGAATTTTAGATCTTTTTAAAAAAGATTGGTGAGAAAAACTTATCCCTCTTGCTTATAAAGAAGGAAGTCTTGAGTTGCAAGGCATTGTCTCAGATTCTACAGTTCGTTTTGGCTCAGCTGAGAATATCAAAATTTATGTTAATGCGCGTCCTGTTCACGATAAAGTTATCAAAAAAGCCATTATGGATGCCTATGCAAGGCAGATTACCCCATGAGAATATCCCTTGGTCGTTTTGATGTGTGAGATCGCTGCTGATGAAGTAGATGTCAATGTACATCCTTCTAAATTGCAGGTGAAATTTATGGATTCTCAACTGGTATATAAAACAGTGTATCATAGCATTAGTACTTTGCTTTGAAATCACAAGATTGGTCAGGTAGGGAGTGAATTTTTTGCAAAAGTTCCTGCTATGGCTTCTCAGGTTCAAGGCACTTTTGAGGGGGGAGAAAAAAGGGATGAAAAGCCAGATTTTTCTGCTTTTTTGTCTCAGATACCAAGGGCTTCCTTTTCTCAAGAGAAGCTAGGTTCTTCTGGGCTTTTTGTGCCTGGAGAGGAGCTACAGGTTAGTCAGTTTGGGAGTTTGGATGAGGAGCAGGGCAGAGATGGATTTTACTTTCATCAGGAGATAGGGGAGTATCAAATACTTGGACAATTATGGAATATGTATATTATTTTGCAGGCGGATACTGCACTCTATTTGATTGATCAGCATGCTTTGGCTGAAAGAATTGCTTTTGAGCAGATGAAAAAGAATCAAAATCTGACTCCAGAGACCTTGCTTCAGCCTCTTAAGTTTGAGGTGACCCAAATCCCAGACCTTGAGAGTAAAATTGAACAACTTAATCAGCTTGGATTTGAGATAGCAATGCTCTCTGAAACGGTATTGGTGATCTATGCTTTGCCAAAGGTTTTTGTTACCTATCCTGTGCAGATGTCTACGGTACTTAATCATGTGCTCTATTTAGATCAGATTAGTTTTGATCATATTTTGGATGGAGTATATGCTACTAAAGCTTGTAAAGCCTCTATAAAAGCTGGACATAAGCTCTCTTATCTCCAGATGAAGCAGTTAGTAGAGGATGGATTTGGTTTGATTCCTGGGATGTTTGTTTGTCAGCATGGGAGGCCGTTTTTTGTGAAGATGGAGAAAAAGCAGATCGATGGTTTATTTGATAGATAGAGGAGGGGGTCTTTGTTTTTGAGAAAGTGAGGTTTTGATTATGTGTTCTGTATTTTTCTCCTTGACATTGGCTATCAAAAAGGCTATAGTTGTCAAAAAAAACATAACTATGAAAAAGAAAAATCATCAACGTGTACCTTCTACTAGGTATATAAAAACAAGCTTTTCCCTTCCAAGGTCTAAAAAGGAACAAGCTTCTCAGCTTCGGTTTATCTTAGGTAAACAAGCATATCAAGAGCAAGTGGTTGCTCAGGAGCTCTATGCTATGGATCAGCAGTTATCCTCTCGTGGAGAGGTTGATGCAATACTCCAAAAAGTGCTGACTAAATTATTAGATCCGCTTCCCTCTGTAGAGGAGCTTGAAGAGCTGGAGCATCTAGCTGAGCAGGCTTTGGCTTTGCAAAACGGAAAACCTCTTGTTTTATCAAAAGATGAAGAGTCGATTATTATTCATCCGATCCTGCCAGAGTGATGGTGGGATTTTTTT
>JAUMYK010000019.1 GCA_030528665.1 bacterium | reverse complement strand
TTTGATGGACCAGTTGGTGCAGCACAGATCGGATATGTGAACTGAGAATTTATCATCAATCCAACCCTAGAACAGCTCGAAAATTCTGATCTTAATCTCCTTGTAGCTGGAAAGAAAGGTTCTATCAATATGATCGAATGTGAAGGGAAAGAATTCCCAGATCAACTGATGAAAGAAGCCTTTACCCTCGGTCAAAAAATCATCGATGAGTCCTGCGATCGACAGTCAGATTTTTTGGCTACTTTAACGATCAAAACACAAGAAATCACTTTCAACAAGCCTTCAGCAACAACGATGGCTTTTGTAAGCAGCTTCTTGACTGCTGAAAAGCTCGAGGCGATGGCAGGGAATACCAAAACACCTTTCAATGAGCTGTATAGCCAATATGAAAAAGAAATTCTGACTGCTTCCAAGGAACACCTCGAGACCCCAGAAGCCCCTGAATACAGCGAAAGCAAAATCAAAATGGGAGTGTTTAATGCGGTAAAAGACTTTATCAGAAGCAGAACCCTCGAAACTGGGAAAAGAATTGATGACAGAACGGCAACCGACATCAGACCACTGTATTGTGAGACTGATAATTTGCCGAGAGTGCATGGTTCTGGACTGTTTTGGAGAGGGGATACGCAGGTGCTTTCTACGGTAACACTCGGAGGTCCTACGGATTATCTCGTGCTTGATGATATGGAAAATGATGATGTGCAGCAAAGATACTTTCATCACTACAATTTCCCTCCTTTTTCTACGGGAGAGGCGAGAGCGATTAGAGGTGTAGGAAGAAGAGAAATCTGACACGGAAGACTCGCTGAAAAAGCACTCGAAAATATGATTCCAAGCAAAGAAGAGTTCCCATATTCTATCAGAGTAGTAAGTGAGTGCCTTGGATCTGGAGGATCTACCAGTATGGGATCAGTATGTGGATCTACGCTTGCATTGATGGATGCAGGAGTACCATTGAAAAAGCCAGTAGCAGGGATCGCAATGGGACTGATGACTGAGCACTTGGAAGATGGAACGATCACCAAATATCAGATTTTGAACGATTTGATGGGAACTGAAGACTTTACTGGAGATATGGACTTTAAAGTTGCTGGTACCAAAGAAGGAATCAATGCAATTCAGCTCGATACCAAATTAAAAGGACTTACCCTCAATATCGTGCACGAAACGATTGATAGAGCGAGTGAGGGATATAAGGAGATTATGGATTTTATGCTTGAAACTATTGCTCAGCCAAGAGCTCAAGTAAAAGAACATGCTCCAAAAATCCATGTTTTCAAGATCAATCCTGATAAGATTAAGGAGGTGATTGGAAAAGGTGGAGAAGTGATTGATAAAATCATCGAACAATGTGATAATATCAAAATCGACTTTGAAGATGATGGAACATGTTTCTTGACACATGCAGATCAAGCAATGATTGAAAAGGCAAAAAGTCTGATTCTTGAGATCGCAACTGACCTTGAGGTTGGACAAAGCTTCAATGCAAAAATCACAAGAATCGCTGATTTTGGACTCTTTGTACAGCTTCCAAAAAATAAACAAGGACTTTGTCATGTTTCAAATCTCGGTCAAAAATTCCCTGATGGACTCGATAAACATTTCAAAATCGGAGATATGATCAATGTCGTGATTTCTCAAATCGGACATGATGGAAAAATTGCCGTAAAAAGAAAACTAGCGTAATACGATCAAATCAATAGAAAAAGATAGGAAAAACCTGGATTGTCTTTCAGGTTTTTTTTTGATTTGCAATTCTGGTACAAACCACTACACTCACAAAAATTTTATATCTCCTCTACCCTAATGTCAAAACTCCCTCTAACAGCAGACCTTGCCACGCTAAAAAAACTTCCTCAACTCCTCCTCGCCTATAGAAAACCAAATACTAAAAAAGCAATTGTACAGATCATGAGTTCTTTTGGTCCCTTTTTTGGCATCACTGGACTGATGTATTGCATAGGGAGCTATCAACGATTACCACTACGAACACTGATCCCATTAGCAATACTAAATGCCTTTTTTTTGGTCAGAATTTTCATTATTCAACATGACTGTGGACATCAAGCTTTTTTAGGAAGCACAAAACGAAATAATGCGATAGGTACAATTTCTAGCCTCTTTAGCCTTATTCCCTATAATTATCGAGCAAAGTCTCATAACTTCCATCATAATCATACCAATAAACTGCGAGAATACCGTGATATCTGAGAAATCCTTACCTATTCCGTACAGGAATACCTCCAACTCCCAAAATACAAACAAATCTGGTATAAATTTTTTCGTAATCCTTTTGTTATGTTCATCCTTGGTCCAATCTGGTATCTCGGAGTGAGCTGTCGTCTTCCCTTTATCCAACTCAAAGGGCGATGACAAGAACGCCGATCCCTCCTCAGAAGCAATCTTCTGATGGTAGGCTTCTATACGGGGCTTTGCCTCCTTTTAGGGCGAAAACTCTTCCTCCTTACCAACATTGCAACAGTCCTTGCCTTTGCTATCATTGCGATCTGGTTTTTTTATATTCAGCACCAATATGAATTTGGACATAAGGAATTTGCAGATAAATGGGAATATGTCCGTGCTGCACTTGAGGGAAGCAGCTTTTATGATCTTCCTCGCTTTTGGCACTGGATGACTGGCAATATCGGCTATCATCATATCCATCATCTCAATCCTACTATCCCTTGCTACGAGCTTGCCAATTGCTTCAATGAAAACCCACTCCTCCAACAATTAGCAAGAAGACTGACCTTTAGCGAGAGTCTCCAATGTCTACGATGTCACCTCTGGGATGAACATCAGCAAAAAATGATCTCATTTGCCAGCTTTAGAAAAAAATATCTCGAAAAGAAACACTAGAAAAGAAGGAAAGTACAAAATACCTTTTTATATTACAACAAAGCAAATATGTGAAAAACCATTGCCTATATTGCCCTAAGCATTGATGGATATATTGCAAAAACTAATGGAAATCTGGATCGACTGACTTCTTTACCGCCCTCAAATGATGGAGGAGATTATGGCTACAATACATTACTCAGTAGAGTTAATACCGCAATTATGGGAAGGAGTACCTATGAAGCAATTCTCAGTTTTGGAGATCAGCGACCTTATAACGATCTTAATACTTTTGTGGTAACAACCAACAAAACATTGCAGATACAAAGCCCAAACACACAGATAATATACGACAATCTAAAAACAATCCTCACAACACTCAAAAAAGAAACAAAGAAAGATATTTGGATCGTAGGAGGTGGAAAGAGCATAAAAAGCTTAATAAATGAAGATATTCTTGATGAAATGATTTTAACAATAGTACCAAAAATCCTTGGAGATGGTATTCCCCTCTTCCCCAAAGGCATCCAAGAAAGTGAATGGCAACTCAAAACAGTGCAATCCTTTGACACTTGAGTAGTACAACTACAGTATGAAAGACCTCAGCCTACCAATAAAAAAACCACTTAAATTTTGCATTACAATACATTCTGTGTATACTAGATAAAATCAGTTTTATCTTACTTTTTTCTCCAAAATGCAACAACAAACCAGCCTCCCACAGTACCTTACCCGCTATCGAGAAAGCCTTATTGCTGCACCAAGTCTTGGCTTTATTAGTCTCAATCTCATCTATTACTATGGGGTCTATCGTATTTTCTACAGTGGAATGGTAGGTTTAGACACAACACTCAACTATCATATCTACCAAACCGAAGGGATCAACTGATCACTCCCAGCTCATCTTATCGCTCCAAGTGTTGATCAAGTACTCAACAGCATTATGAGTATGTCACATTTTGGAATCCGAATGGTCACCATATCCTTGCTGCTCACCCAGCTTCTCCTCCACAAAAATAAACAACGAAATCTGATCATCTGCCTCATTCATCTCACTTTTGCAATAATGATACTACTCCCCTATGCTGGACAGTATTTTCAACCAGAAGCTGAACGATTCCTCATTATAGAGGAAACTATCGGCATATTTTAAGATAAAATAGAACCATCAAAAAGAAGCACTCAAGATTAAGAGGATTCTTATAGTACTCATACTAGACATACCAAAAAGTGAGTCGGGCGATTCAAGGAGAATGAAACGCCTCCTTTAATAATCAAACGAGAGATTGCAGAGCAAGTAAGCCTTAACACTCATTACATACTTTTAATAACTTTTTTTACAACCCCAATCACCTTAGTCTCATCATAAGGGCTAATTTCTACCTTATCAAAAAAACGATTTATTGACTCAAGCATAAATTTATTTTCCTGCTTGATAATTTTTTTGAGCTTTGGAAGCTGATTATGCACCACAAAGACAAAATCTGACTCATCATAACTGGGTTGTTGGCGGATAAGCACCAAATCTCCATCTTGAATTTTTGGCTCCATACTGTTTCCCTTTGCTCTCACGAAAAAGCAATTTTCCAAATCACTAGTTCCTACAAAGGCAACAGTAACTGGCATCTTTTCTTGAGAATATTCATCTATGATCTGCTTTCCTCTGTTTCCACATTGAGCAAAACCATAAATCGGAAGCTGAACAATATCATCAAATTTTTTTCAGATCTCTTCTCTAATCAAGCGATATCCACGATCATCTTTAACAAAATAGCCCTTCAAAACAAGCTGATTCAGCTTGTTTAATACCGTTTGAGGGTGAGAAGCTCAGACTTCATTAGCTATTTCTCTGAGTGTTAATCCTTCTTGTTCTATATTTTGCTTAAAAAAAGCAATCAGTCTTTTTTGCAATTCATCAAGTTTAAATGTTTTCATAATCACGAGGATGGAAGAAGTAAAAGTCAGTATTGAATGATTTTGAACAAATACTTGTTAAGTGAGGGTTTCCCATTTGATTTCAGGATGGCGAGATTGGTAAGTTTTGACAGCCTCTGAGAGAATCAGATTTCGTTTTATGCCTTTGTATGCTCCAATAATACTCGCTAAAGCACAACGACAAAGTGTAGGATCGATCTTAGTTTTGAGCTGATGAAAAACCTCATAAGGGTCTTGAGCCAAAAACTCTTCAGGAGTCATAATTCAGAGTTTCATCAAAGCTTCCGCCGATACGGGACCGATATTGGGGAGTTGACAGAGTGGAGAACGAGGCATTAGAAGGGGAAAAAAGATAAAAATCCTTTAGTCTACAAGAGTACTGATGATAATTTGTAAGCGATGCTGCTCAAAGTCATACTTTTCAATATCTGCAAGATACGCTCTTTTGAGAGATTGGTCTGCCCAAATCGTTTTTCGTGCTTCAATCGTGTCTTGAGAACTATGGTAAGGAAAATCAAAAATCTGATAGTTTTGAAGTTGAATATCACACGATACAAATCCCGGAGAAGTAGCTTCACTTGCTACTCCCAGATAACAATCGTAGTTACCTTGTTGATAATCTCCCTGATAATTGGTATATACGACATAGGTGTAAGGCTCCTTTTTGAGAGTTTGAAGTTGAGAATTTGCATGATTATAAAAGCTTTCTCGAAGCTGAGCAATATCTTGCTGTGCTTGATTATGCTCATTTGTAGTCGTAATTTTGAGTCAGATAATCTGTTTATTGAACATCTCATGCCAAATCATCATATAAAGACATAATGTTATATTACAAATCTCTTTGACAATGTCAAATCTTTTTTGACAAAATCAATATTTTTTTTGACACTTTTGATTTACTAGTTTTCAACTAACAAAAAAAGTCTTGATTTTTCACTTCGTATTCATACAAAATGAGGTGTACAAAAATTTAAGTTTTATACCCTATTATCAAATACTAATGGCAAACACTAATGCACAAGCACTCAAAGAAGCTTTTATGAATATTGAAAAGCAGTTTGGAAAAGGTGCGATTATGAAAATGGGAGACAATTCCAATGTAGGACTGGTAAATACCGCGCATAGCGGGTCCTATGTGCTGGATCTTATCCTTGGAGGTGGATATCCAGAAGGAAGAGTAATTGAAATTTATGGACCAGAATCTTCAGGGAAAACGACTATTGCCCTGCATGCTATCGCAGAAATCCAAAAGAGAGGGGAGGTAGCTGCATTTATTGACGCAGAACATGCACTTGACCCTCATTATGCAAAAACACTAGGTGTGAATACTGATGAACTCATCCTCTCTCAACCTGACTATGGAGAGCAAGCACTGCAAATCGCAGAAGAACTCGCAAAAACTGGAGCAGTAAAACTAATCGTGATCGACTCGGTAGCAGCACTGGTTCCAAGAGCTGAAGTTGAAGGAGATATGGGGGATTCCTATATGGGACTTCAAGCAAGAATGATGTCTCAAGGACTCAGAAAACTCACTTCTGTACTTGCAAAGACAGGCACAATGTGTATTTTCATCAATCAAATCAGAATGAAAATCTGAATTATGTTTGGAAACCCAGAAACCACTACGGGAGGAAACGCTCTTAAATTCTTTGCCTCTCAAAGAATTGAAATCAGAAAAGGAGATAAAATTATGGAAGATAAGGAACAAATAGGATATTTTGCAAAAATCAAGGTAGCTAAAAATAAAATCTTCGCTCCGTTTAAAACTGCTGAGCTTCCTATCAAATGGCAAATGGGATATGATAGAACTACCGACATTATCGAAGCAGCATTGATCCTCAAACTTATTTCAAAGGCTGGAGCCTTTTATACGGTCGGAACTGAAAAACTTCAAGGAAAAGAAAAACTCTCTAAATACCTTGAATCGGAAGAAAAAATCAGACTCAATCTCGAGAAAGAAATTCAATCAAAAATCAAAGATATGAGAATGGGAAAAAAAGTACTTGATGATGAAGCACTCAAAAATATGGAAGCCATCATCGAAGAGGAAACCCAAACTATCGAAGACTAATCTCTAAACTCTCAAAAGGCAATCATACTCAAAGATTGTCTTTTTCTCATCCCCAACTTGCAACAAACATACAATAACCACCACTCCAGTTCAAATACTTTTTCAGGAGAATGCCTTGACCTCAAAGAGATTTTCTATAATCTCAAAAGGAATTTTATTCCTCTTCTACCGTATGGAAATCAAAATTGATCTTAACCAAGCCAATCAAAGATGCGATCGCTTTCTCAGAAAATACGCAAAACCCTACCCTCAGGTAAGACTTTCTGACATCTACTCTCGACTTCGCAAAGGAGACATCAAACTTAATGGGAAAAAAGTGAAAGAAGAAACTAGACTCCAAGAAGGAGATATTCTAAACATTCCACAAGAACTCTTTGGCAAAAAAGATCCGAAACTCCTGCTCACACAAAAAGAAAGAAAACTCAAAAAAATTGATATTGATGAGCTTGAAACCTGGATTCTCTATGAAGATCACAACTGGCTTGTCTTCAACAAACCAGCAGGCATAGTACTTCATCCAAGCAATAATCATCGAAACGACCTCTGTATGAATGACTACCTTGAATACTACTGTGATTACAAAGGCTATAAAAAAGAAAACAAAAATCAGACTTTTAAACCCTCTTTTGGATACAGATTGGATAAAGATACCTCTGGAGTACTCATCGCTGCCAAAAACTATGAAGCCCTACAATATATCAATCACATCATCAGAGAAAGAGCAATCAACAAAAACTACAAAACCCGAGTCTGAGGTCAGTTTCCCAAACATCTGGTAATAGAGAAAGCAATCGAAAAAACCTACAATACCAAATTTGGAAGAGCTCAAATGCAACTCAATGCAAGTGATGGACTCGATTCCAAAACAGAGTGCCGAGGAGAAAAAACTATCAAACATCCACTCCTCTGACCACTGTCACTGGTAAAAGTAAAACTCTATAGTGGAAGAATGCATCAAATTAGAATCCATCTCGCAAGTGAAAATTACCCTGTATTAGGAGACCTGATCTATGGAAAACCAGTACTCAATAGAATCCTCAATAAACAGTTGCATATTCAAAGACAATTATTACACTGTTGGAAGTATGAGTTTAAAAACCTCGATGGGAAAACGATAAGCTTTGAAGCTCCACTTCCTGTAGAATTTGAACTCTTGCACTAGCTTTTATTCCTTACCACAAACAAAGATGAAAATTTTCAAAACGATCCTATGGACAACACTTTTCTGGATGCTCGCACTCGGAGGACTCTGGATTGCAAGCTTTTATGAGGCACAAGTTAGCAATGCTATCATCACTGTCCTACCAGAACCAGTACGAATGAAGATTTACAACCAAGGATTGGCTCAAGGCACCCAACAAGCACAACATGCCTGTGTTTGCCCAGCATGTGAAGCGCAGCCTCTCCCAACACCGCAAGATCAGCGAACTGACAACACAAGCTATCTACCACAAGACAGCACTCAGCATCCAACTCCACAGACCAAAACTACAGAAGAAGTCCAAATCCTCAAATCTAGAGTAGATGCGTTAGAATACAATTTCAATCAGCTCATCAATATGCTCTACACACCTCAAGTCGCTCCTCAGCCAGTTGCCGAGCCAGCTCATAGTTACACGCAACCAGCTGGAGAACCTGCACCACAGGCTTATACGCCAAACACTACTGACTCAAGATCAGATATGTACTTCCCAATCGTGCAAAACACGCCACAAGCAAGTACGACCGTGCTACAATAATCCCTTTACTTGCCAAAAAATCCAAGAATGTTTCTTATCGTTTTTGCAATAGGAATCTGGATTGTTACGAGCTTTCATTCATGAGGATGGTGGCTCGTTTTTTTAATTAGCGGACTCGGAATACTTAATCTCCGACTATGGCGACAAAAAGTCCCCTTCAAGACAAGAAAAAAGAAAAATCTGATCCGAATTGGAGGATGGAGCCTCGCTTTGATTGCCTGTCTTCTCTTTCGATGGAGATTTGAACTAGGACTCATTTCAGATTTTTTTTCTTTTTTCCTCTCTAAAGCCCAGTCCAACCATACGAGAAACTACACTAGCTCCCTATACTATCCTCGCTCAATCCAAACCAGATACCTATATAATTCGTAGCCTAGATAATAAAAACTATCTGCTAAAATCAGATAAACCGATACAAATCGGTGAAAACTACCTTATCGGAGGACAAATAAAAATACCTACACTCCACTCAAAAGTCACCCTCTCCTGAAAAGAAACAAAAGAACGAAAAGAGCAAGTGATCGACTGGGCAACAATACGCTTCAACTATGATAAACGACTCCTTATGAAAGGCTATGAAGGCACGCTCTACGAAAAGCTTATCGTTCCTAGTAGAGCAGATCCCTTACTCTCACGAGGAGAAAGACAACTCATTAGCATCAGACAAACAATCAAATCACTCATCCAATCAGCACAACTCAATCAGTATGAAGGACTGCTATTAGGAATGCTGATTGGAGACAGATCACTTCTCCCAAATCACGATTATCAAAATTTTATCAAAAGCGGCATCGTACATATTATTGCAGTAAGTGGAGGAAATCTTGTAATGATTATCATTTTTCTGAGTGGAATACTTTTTCGACTCCCCTTTTACCCAAGAAATGTCATCATCATATTAGGAGTGATAAGCTTTGCACTGATTGCAGGTGGAGACTCAAGTGTAATCAGAGCATTGATTATGAGCCTATTTTCATTGCTTGCCCTCTTTTGGGGAAGAGAAATCAAGGTTTGGAGGCTGATGAGTTATGCTTTTGTGATAATGCTTTGTTACAACCCTTATTTCCTAGCATATGATCTAGGTTTTTTACTCAGTTTTTGAGCGCTCATCGGCATCATCATTATTTCCGAACAACGAAGTCTAAATACACAACATACAAAAAATAAACTCCTAAAAAATACTCGAATCCGCACTCCAATCTCATCGTATATACTTCCTACCCTAGGAGCTACACTTTGAACACTCCCAATCCTCTTGCTCTTCATCTGAGAAAACAATATAACTGGTATGCTAGTAAATCTGATCGTAGTACCTCTTGTACCACTGATTAGTATTGGAGGAAGCATTGCACTGCTACTCATAACACGGACAGGATGGAGTGGACGAATCCTTCCTATCAAATGGCTGCTAAGCTTTATCTATCTCTGCTCAGATCGAGCCCAACAATTCTCAATTACCATGAAAATCCAAAATAGCCGAATGCAATGGATTATCAGCATACTCCTCATCAGCATTATCATCCTTCTTGCATATCAGCTAAAACAACATCCACCACAACACAACAGTCAATAAGATCAAAAAATCTGATTTTGTCAACGAATCTCTCAACACAAAGACAGTCAGATTTTTCTTTTTTTTTATTTTTGAGTATACTTAGAACAAGGTATTTAACCAACTATCACAAGTATGAATATCAAAGATTTTGAGGCATTATATGGGAGTGTCGAACTCGCAGTAGAAACAGACCTCTCAAACAAAACCCTATCCTTGCACACAACGACTGAAACAACACCAGTCAAGCATTTTAACACCATCAAAAAAACAAGCCCACTCAACGATACCGATACTTCTCTTGAAGGACTTGCAAAGCTGATCCAAAACAAGCAATCATCAGAGCTGCTCACTCAAACACTGCTACCATCTTGAGAAACAACAGCACTCAAACTTCAATCTCCTTTAGAGGCTGGAGTTCAAAAGCTCAAAAACCTGATCCAAAGCTCACGAACAGAAATCAAAATTTTCATCGCACTCTTACTAGGTGTAATCTCACTTTTCTATTTTTTCACCAATGCACAACTCATCATGGTCATCCTACAAGATACCTTTGCAACAAACCAAGTCCAAGCTAGCCCTCTCCTCGTCCACCAAGCCGCTGATAGAGAACAAGAACACTATGATGCAAAACTCGCTCTTCAAGAAAAATTTACCCAGATTCAAGCACATACCACTACCCAAGAAGCTATTGCACCCAGTCTAGAACATTTTCTAGAGCAAAAAGAAGGAAACCAGTCCCTAGACTACAATCTCCTTCCCCCTACCAATAGACTCATCATCCCAGATCTTAATATCAATGTTCCTCTGATTGATGCAGAAGCTGGAGGGAAAATTGATTTTGGAAATGAAACCTTTGATGCAGAACTGATGAAAGGAGTAGTAAAATATCCGACAACACCCATACCTGGACACAAAGGGAATACGCTTATTTTTTGACATACCTCTACAGAGCGATGGAAAAAAAATCCTTATGGAGTAGTGTTTAGGAATCTCCCAAAACTCAAGCCATGACAACAGTTTCAAGTCGTTTGGAATGGACAAATCACCACCTACGAAATGATAGAAAGAAAAATTGTACTTCCAAAAAATGTAGCTGAATACTACGACACTTTTTCAGGGTGAGATGAGAGTTACCTTACGCTTATGGGCTGCTACCCTATCGGTACAGCAGATAAAAGAATGATGGTCGTTGCTAAAAAAGTAGGATAAACCTACAAAGCAACAAAAAGAAAAAAGAAACACTTGACTTCTTTTCAAGAATAATTATCCTAAGAAAAAATAAATAATCTAAAACTGGGAACAGAGCAAACTGAACAAAAAACATATGAAAGCATCAACATTTATTGCAATCACATTTGCCATCATCCTTCTTGCACTTGGAGCAATGTGGGGAATTCCGACCTATCAAGTATGGCAACAAGAAATGGCTGGAAAAGCCGAAATGGCAAAAGCCGAACAAAATCGAAAAATTTTGATCGAAGAAGCCAAAGCTAGACTTGAAGCAGAAAAACTTAATGCCCAAGCAGAGATTGAACGGGCAAAAGGAATGGCAGAAGCCATGAAAATCGAAAATGGAACATTAAACTCAGTGTACAACCAATATCTCTTTATCCGTACACTAGAAAAGCTCGCTGACAAAGGCAATCTTCCGCAAATCATTTACATGCCTTCACAAGGATTAGTACCTGTGATGGATGTAAAGCACAAGGAATAGCCACTCCCAAAAAAGCCAGTTTACGAAATACGGACTGGTTTTTTCTCTTGATTATCCTAGGAGGAAAATTATGCTTAGATCAGCTTTCTTTTACTCTTTTTCTTGGTAAAATGCACATTGACCCCCAAGCTCAGCTCCCAATCTCTTGAAAAAAAATCCTTCTCGTCGGTTTTTGGGGGAATAAAAATATGGGTGATGAACTCATTTTAATTGGGACACTCAAACTCCTGCTAGCACAAGACAAAAAGCCAATTGTTGTTTCACAAAATCCTGAATTTTTAAAAAGCTTTTGTGCACAATTTATAGACGTAAATAAAGTAGTCTTTATCTATGAACTCCCAAGAGGTATCAGAAGCCTCATCCACTATATCAAAGGAAAACACTACACAAATTTCAAACACTTTTATAGCTGTGAGAGCATCATCCTCTGAGGAGGAGAAATCCTCACCGAAGAAAATCCAAACGCCTACCGATACCGACTCTGGTCAATGCGAGGAATGCGGATAAAACCCAAGATCAAATGCAGGATTATGGGAGGGGTACAAATTCCCAAATCAGCCTTCAACCTTTTTTGCTTTCGTCAATTGCTCAAAAAAGTTGATGCTTTCTACCTCAGAGATTTTGAAGCTATTGAAAAACTCAAATCCTTTGGTTGCTGAAATGTCAATTTTTGGATGGATACAAGCTACTTTGCAGTCTCTGATCGAAAAAAATGGAGAAAAAAAGCTGAAAATTACCTCGTACTCAACATCAATAGTAATGGAGAACACTTTTTTGATGCAATCCTTGACCAAGCACAGTCAGCACTCAAAAATGGAGTCGATACCCTCTACTATGTTCCCATTTCTCAAGGTCATGATAACGATCTCAAATACTATCAACGCTTAATCAAGGCAGGCATTCCTGAGGATAAACTACAACTCCTTGATCGAGCATCAGATTTTAAACATTTTCTCTCAATCCTTGCAAACGCAAAAAAAGTCATTGGGACAAGACTCCACCTCTTTTTGGTAAGTAGTTTTTTAGGAGTACCAGTACAAACCTTCCCTTATCAAAAAAAAATCCTCAAAATGCAAAAAGTACTCCAACACTATCATATCGACTAAGAATCAAAACGCTTAGCTTTCCGAGCATATCGAGACTGAGGAATGAGAAACGCCAAGAGTCTAGAGAAAAAACTGAGTAGCATACGAGGATAGCCTTTGCGATGTTGATAAGCAATCATAAACGCTACTCGACTCAATCTCCATTGATGACGATTTGAAGTATTATTTTGCCTATTTCTATAGTGGGTAATGCAATGTTTAAGATTTGCCATTTTCCCTTTTTTTCAGAGCTTGAGCCAGAGTTCATAATCCTCAGCTAAAAAATGATCTTCAATAAAACCTCCTACCTCCAAAAGTGTCGCTCTCTTTACCATCACAGTAGAAAAGATAAATTGATTAGATTTAAGAAAATGCTTTCTAATCTCACCATCCTCAGCTCTAATCAGAATAAAATCATCTCTAAGCTCGCCAAGCTCATCAATCACAGCTACTTGAGTCCCGAGCAAAACATGAGCAGGCTGCTGCTCTAGAAAAGCTACTTGTTTAGACAATTTTTGAGGATCAGCCCATACATCATCATCATCCAAAAATGCAACATACTTTCCCTTTGCGGCTTGAATTGCTTTATTTCTGGAACGAGACCTTTCCAGATTTTTCTGATTACGCAAAATACGAATCCAAGAATGCTGCACTGCATACTCCTCAAGAATTTGTGCAGTCTCATCACTCGAAGCATCATCTACAATCACATATTCCTTACAAGGATAATCCTGAGCAATAACCGAATCTATTGCCTCACAGAGATATTTTGCTCCATTATATGTAGCAGTCACAATAGTAACTAAAGGCTCCTTCATCCTCCTTCTATAAAAAAAATAAAAAATCTGATCTATCTTGTGCGTATGAGCTTGATTCAGTTTTGTATTGCCTTTTTATGATACAGCACAAAACATCAATAATACAGTACTCATAATCCAACTACAGCCAGATTACTCATCCACGCAAAACCAAGCATCTCTCCAGCCAAAAGCTTTAGAAGCACAAAAACCAAAGCAGCTGCTAAGACACAAAACAATCCACTCTTGAGAACCAAAGACCAAAGTATCCTAGGACGCTGTCCCCTCAGCAAAAACCAAGAAACACCACCCAAAATCAACCACCCTACAATCGTTGCTCCCAAAGCACCATACACTCCCCACCAACGAATAAAAAACCGATTTAGGAAAACATTTAGCACCCCAACTCCCAAGGTCAAAAGTGTTTTTACTTTCACTTTTCCAAGTGCTGAGAGTAAGGTAAAATTTAAGATCGCCAAAATATTGAAAACATACCATAAACTCGCAATACGCAACAAAGAACCAGAAGCTTGATACTGCTGCCCATACAAAAGCTGTGCTAATTCTGGAGCAAGAGCAACTAGCAAACATCAAAGACTCACTGCAAAAACAATCATCCAAGTATAAAGCTGAGTTTTAAACTGCTCTAGCTTTTGCTGCTCGCCCTGACCAATCAGCGCAGTAAAAGTAGGGACCAACATCCCCGTCAAAGGTAAAACACCCAAAGCAAAAAGATTAATCAAACTCAAATAATTGGAATATATCGCAGCTGAGGACTGCCCTTGCATCGCGATAATCATTTGCTGATCTATCCTTCAGAGCAAAATGCCACTATTCATACTCAAAAAAGTCCAAATTCCATACTGCCAAAAAGGTTTCAAAAAACTGATATTCCATTGAAATTTTCCCTGTTTAAGCTGAGGATGATACTTTCTAAAATACAAGAAGATTCACATCCCAACGCTGATGGCTATAGCAATAAACCATCCCCAAATATAGCTCTCCAACGCTCAAACCCCAGCCCAAAAAATCCCAAGCGCAAAGAATACATTGGTAATTGCACTACAAAATTCCATCAGCTTAGTAGAAAAACTGTCTTGAAACCCTAAAAATACTGCAGACAAAAACTGCAAACAACTTGTCCCTACAAAGTACCAACAAAAATAACGCAAAACCCAAGCCAACTCTCCAGCATGAAAATACTTCTCTGCCATCCAGTCCACACCATACCGTACGCATACAAAAATAAGTGTACTCATCAAAAGCTGCATCACAACGCTCAAAACAAGCGTCGTCCACAAGGCATTATATTGTTTTTCAGCAAGATATTTGGGGATAAAATATTTGAGTGCCTCCGTTAATCCCAAGCCATTATACGCTGCCAAGAGTCCCACAAACCCCAGTATAGTATAAAGCAAACCAAACTCCTCCATAGCTACATCTCTAGCAATCAATATTCTCGTAAAATAGCCTAAAGGAGCTATCAAATAGGAAAACACATACATCCAAAGACTATTTTTCAAAAGAGAAGATAAGGACAATGACTGAGATCCTTGCATTACAGACTGAGAAATAAAACCACTACAAGCCTATGGATTTCAGTAGCAAAAACAATACTATTCTCCTTTGATTACTAAAGGAAACAAGTCCAGAGCAAGTCCGGAATGACGAGACTTTTATCATGCTGCCCGTCCCGCACGCAGTTGCGGGGAACTTGATTCAGGATATTAACTCTCTATTGGTCATGCTGCCTGTCCCGCACACAGTTGCGGGGAACTTGATTCAGGATATTAACAATCAAAGGAGAGATTCCGGATCAAGTCCGGAATGACGGCTTCTTGTCATGCTGAACTTGATTCAGCATCTTAACTCTCTGTTGGTCATGATGCTTGTCCCACACGCAGTTGCGGGGAAATAATTCAGCATCTTTAGGCAAGATTCCGGATCAAGTCCGGAATGACGAGGAGATCAAGTCCAAAATTACGAAGAATTAAAAGTCTTCACTCTTAATTCTTAACTCTTCACTCTTAATTCTTAACTCTTTGCTGAACTGTTCCTTGTTAATCATTCCTTGTTCATTACTCATTCGGCATATTCTGAATCCACATCATCCCATCTCCCTCCTCACTCGGCAAAATTTGATAATTGATTTGATTTTTTTCTAGGAATTCGTATAATGAGTCTAGTTTTGTTTGATATTTCAAGATATCGTCTAAAAGTATATTATTTTCTACGCTAAGATAGCCTTGTATTTTCTCTAAATAAGTTCCATACTGATTTTTCTGAGCGTCAATAAATACAAAATCACACTGCCTAGGAAATACATCCTCCACAGATGCCATCTTGGTACTATCAAATGGATACAATACCATATTTGACAGTTTTTGCTGATGAATATAATATTGTGCTTCGAGATAAGACGGATAAGCAACTTCAAAAGAAGTCAGAGTTCCCCCTCGTTTTTGGATAAGATGTGCGATAAACATACTACTATATCCCACAGCCGCTCCAATCTCCAAACATCTTTTTGGCTGATATTTTTCTAAAATGTTTTGGAGGATACCCTGACTTTCGGGAGAAATCAGCGGAATACGCCTTGCTCTACACGAAGCTCTCAACTGTTCAAAAAATACAGTAGACATTCTTTTACTTTGTACAAAAAAATAAAATGGAAACCGTTATGCAATCAAACATTTCTATCAATTTAGGAGAAAAAAACAACAAAAAATCTGCCTCAACTTCTCGTGCACCGAGAACCCGCAGATCATCCAACACCCAAAAGATGACTTCAGAAGCCTTTTTGAGACACAAAAACAAACCTGTAGCAAAAAAAGTCGATGATCCAACTAAACTTATCAAAAAAGGAGAAATCCCAGTAAGAGTCTTTGGACTTGGAGGATTGGAACAAATCTGATCAAATATGAATGTGCTTGAATATGGCAATGATATTCTTGTGGTGGATGCAGGTATGGAGTTTGCAGGAGATGATATGCCTGGGGTAGACTATATTGTCCCAGATGTCAGCTATCTAGCTAGCAAAAAGAAAAACATCAAAGGAATCATCATCACCCATGGACATCTCGATCACATTGGAGGACTTAGAAATATCCTAGCATCACTGGATTATCCTACAATCTATACCTCTCCGCTCACCATCGGAATGATCAAGAGAACCCTTGATGATAGAGACCTAAAAAAACTGAAATTCAAGCTCGTAGACCCAGATATCGAAATTTTGAAACTTGGCGTCTTTACCATTGAATTTTTCAGAGTAAATCATTCTATTCCTGAATCAATGGGGCTTTCTATTCATACTCCAAAGGGACTCGTAGTCTTTTCTGGTGACTTCAAAATTGACTTTACTCCCTCAATTGACAAACCAGCCGATCTAGGAAAAATCTCTAGAATCGGTCAAGAAGGGGTGAAACTCTATCTCGGAGAATCCACCAACGCAAGCAAACCAGGACACTCTCCATCTGAGAAACTCATCGGAGAAAATTTGGATAAAATCGTAAATACCTACAAACATACCAGAATGATTGTTTCAACTTTTGCTTCTAATGTAGGAAGAATCATCCAAATCATCAACAGTGCAATCAAATACAATAAAGTAATCTTCCTCGCTGGAAGATCAATGGTAGCAAATGTTCAGCTCTGTCAGGAACTAGGATATATCAATGTTCCAAAAGGAATGATCCGCCAACTCTCTTCTGAAGCAGAAAGTATGCCTGATGAGAGGGTGCTTGTACTCTGTACTGGATCACAAGGAGAAGAGAACAGCGCTCTTGTAAGAATGGCTAAAGGCGAATTCAAAGATTTCACACTTAGACCAGGAGATGGAGTTTTACTTTCATCTCACACCATCCCAGGTAATGAAAAAGCTGTAATCTGAATGATCAACGACCTCGTTCGCCTCGGAGTGGATGTCATCGATGAACCAGGACTCAACACCCATACCTCAGGGCATGGATACCAAGAAGACCTCAAACTAATGATGTCACTCCTCAATCCTCAATACTTTTGCCCAATCCACGGAGAACCCTATATGAGAAATGCAAACAAAAAAGTGGCTATGCTCATGGGTATCCCAGAACACAATGTCCTCCTCCCTGACAATGGACAAATTGTAGAAATGTATGATGATATTGTCTTCACTTCAGAAAAGAGGATCAAACTCGATACCGTTATGATCGATGGAAAAGGTCAAGGACATCTCTCAGGCGAATATGTAATGAAAGCAAGAAATATTATGGGAGAAAATGGAGTGGTTGGCTTGATTTTCAAAGTCGATACAAAAACCAAAGAACTGGTAGGGAATATCCAAATCGAATCCAGAGGTTTTGTCTACTCTTCAGAAGTAAGAAAAATCCATACCCAGATCGTAGAATTTGCCAGAGGAAAATACAACGAAAATGCCAAAAGAAAGATGGATATCAAAGATAACCTCAAAAATATCAGAGAAGACCTTGGAGAATATATCACAAAAATCATCGGTAGAGTGCCAATGCTCATGCTAATGTATGTATATATCAATCGTGAAGCAGTACAAAATATCCAAGTCGAACCCAACGATGAAATCATCGGTATGACCCTCGAAGAACAGGGATATAATGACTAAATTCATCTTTAAGATAAGAATAAAAAAAGAAGTCTGACGTTTGGCTTCTTTTTTCTTAGAGTGAATGATTGCATCCACTATCACAAACATCACACCACCAGCAGTTTCCCTTCCTTACCCCTCCAAAAAACTCCTTATCAAATCAAAAATCTCATCAGTCTTTTCAGTGAGTTTCTCTTTCTCCTCAGGCTTAAAGCCACTCAAAACCCAGTCAGAAACCTGACTACTCACTACAGGTCTATCCACCCCAATTCTAAGCCTCCAAAAATCACGCGTCCCTAGCTTTTCGATAATACTTTTCAAACCATTATGTCCAGCAGCACTCCCACCAAACTTAAGCGCAATCCTCGCAACAGGAAAATCAATCTCATCATGAAGCACCAAAATATCCTTAGCAGCGATCTTGTAAAACCTCGCAATGCTCGCAACACTTTCCCCAGAAAGATTCATATAGGTCTGCGGCTTACACAAAACAAGCTGCTCCCCTTGCACACTACAGGCAATCAGTTCTGCCTTATATTTAGCCTCAAATTTCCAAGTTCATAACTGCTCTTGAGCAACTCGCTGATCCAAAAACTGAAATCAGATATTATGTCTAGTTTTTTCGTATTTTACCCCAGGATTACCAAGTCCAACGATCAATTTCATCAGATTTCTTCTTATTTTGTTAAAAATTTTTTGAGTGCCTCAACTGCTTTTCTCCTCATACTGATGGCATTTTTTTCCTCAGAAGTCATTTCTGCAAAGGTCTTTTGAGATCAAAAAGGCTGAAAAATCGGATCCCAACCAAACGCGGATTCCTTCCTTGGTAGAACAATCTCGCCTTCGATGCTCCCCTCAAAAATATGAATCTCATCAGGACACTCTGCATAGCCAATAAAGGTTTTCGCAACCGCTTGCTTATTCTCGTAGCGTTGCACAAGCTCAGCCAATCCTTGCGTTCCCATCCCTTTGATAAATCGCTTAATCAGGGGTCATGGCAAAGCTCAGAGACATTCTAGGTAGAGTCCCGTATCTTCCACCATACAAGGTCTCTGATGATACTTGAAAGCTTCCTGCAATTTTGCCCTAATAATGACCTCAGGACTAATTTCTTGCAGCTCTGGAAGATCAATATCCAACTGCTCTACTTGCGGTAAAATTGCCTGAATTTCAGCTAATTTATGCTGATTTCCTGTGATAAAATAAATAGTCATCATAATCGAAAAAACTAAAATTACTGTAATTTGAGCGATGAAGCTCTTGATGAAGTAAACCCATTCGAATAATGCCAGATTTCTTGAGGATGTTTTTTATCCCAAAAGATCAAAGAAAACCGAGGTTTAATAAACCTTTTACAAGTCTCCACATCCAAGCCTAAACATTTCTGAAAACGATAGCCATAAAGCTCATCGCTCCAAAAACCAGCAAAAGGTCGCAAATCTTTTTGAATGCTTATAGAGCTTCTTCATCCAAAAAAAAGAAATAAAACTGACTGATTTATACCCTTTTCACAAACAACATCAAGAGAAAAAAACCAGCAGACAATAATACTAAAGCCAATATCTCTTGCATGTCATCCTGCCCGTCCCGCACACAGTTGCGGGGAAATGCTTCAGCATCTTAACTCTCTGTTTGTCATGCTGAACTTGATTCAGCATCTTAGCAAGCGGACAAGATTCCGGATCAAGTCCAGAATGACAGGCAAGATCAAGTCCGGAATGACAAAACCACAGTCATGCTGAACTTGATTCAGCATCTTAGCAAGCGGAGAAGATTCCGGATCAAGTCCGGAATGACAAGGAGATGAGAGAAAAAACTCCCCCTGTCCTGCGGACATCCCCCTCATCGAGGGGGAACCTCCAGTATCCGATCCCATAAACTGAGTCCTCCCTCAATGAGGGAGGTGCTGAGCGAAGCGAGGCGGAGGGAGCTAGAGATTCCGGATCAAGTCCGGAATGACAAGCAATTACTACTCTTCACTCTACATTCTAAACTATAAAAGTGAGGGAGCTACGGAGCGGAGCGAGCGAGATCAAAATACTTCACTGACAAAAAGACTCAAAATTTTCCCACCACAAAAACTTGACAAAATTACCAAGAAATATACAATCATAGTATCTTTACCACTTAATGGGATTACAGATGAAAAACAACAGCACTATCCTACCACAAACTCCACAAGCAAAAAAAACACTAAACTTCAAGGAGAAACTCCAAAAACGAGGCACAGGACTTGCAATAGCAGGAGCATTGTTAATCGGAAATCCTAGTACAGCAAATGCACAAAATGCAAGCAACCCAAACAGTACTACTGAACAAGTGGAAAAAGAACATACTCCCAACTATATTGCACAAGCTCCTCAAAAACTACAAGAATTTTATCCACAATACACCGAACATTTCAATAAAATTTTTGAAGTGGTAAAAAATACTAATCCTGAAGTCCTTAGAGTGATCAACCAAAAACTACAAGAAAGCTTACAGACCTATAGTGTAGATATAGCAACAGAAAAAGACAAACGGACAACGATACTTATGTTTATGGAACTCGCCTATCCTGATACCAAATTTACAAAAGAAAATGAACAACTCGATGAAGATGGACTAGATATGAGGCAAATATGAGCTAATGAAGCTTTACAAGGACTCAATCGTCACTTCAAAAAAAAAGTAGAAAAAGCTAAAGAAGAAAATGCAAGAGCTAAAGAACAACTCAAACAAAAACAAGAAGAATATGCAAAAGTTAAGGAAGAAAATGCAAGAGCTAAGGAACAACTCCAAAAGACACAAGAAAAGTATGCAAGAGCTAAAGAAGAAAATGCAAGAGTTAGGCAAAAACGAGAGGAGACTAAAGCAAACCTTGCAAAGATCAAGGCAAGATGACAAGAAACACAAAAAAGAATGG
>JAUMYK010000060.1 GCA_030528665.1 bacterium | reverse complement strand
AACGAAGCACGGTATCATAAAAAGCAAAGCTATAAGGCTGAACTCTGATTGCATTGTCGCCGAGACCGTTGCCTGAGTTCCTCCCAGCACCGTTCTGCTCGAGGACATAGACCTTCCCATTGGCGATATGATCCACAATAGCAATGTGTCAGTATCTCCCTTTCGTTCTAACCACGATGTCGCCTTGCATAAGGTCAGTCATCCCTTTCAGAATTTCCCAATCTTTGCGAAAGATTGGATTGTTCGGTACTTCCTTAGCATTTCCGAGCTTTCCGATCTTGCCCATTCCAAGGACTTGATCGGCGTAAAGCTTTGCTAGGTCTACGCACTGGAAGCCGTAGGCTTCATCGTAGTCTATTCTCTTGCCGAGCCAGTGGTTACGAAAGTCAGTATACGGTCTATTCATCAGTTTAAAGGTAAGAGGTAAAAGTGAAGAGTTAGAAATACTGATTGATCAGCTTCTGTAGTTTAGATTTATCCATATTATAGGGGTGGTCCTCCTGCAGACATATTTTCCTCAATACGGTATTAGCTAAGTTCATTGCCTCTTTTTCCTCAGCTGTTCCATACTTCCGCTGATTAGAGATGATCTGTACCGCATCCCAGAGTCTCTTTTTGTACAGAAGTTCATTCATTTTTGCCGTATCATCCGTATCAAGCACAACATAGGCTTGAGAGATGCAGTGATTCAGCTCCTCATCAGGAGCGATAAAGTACCCCTCCAGTCCTCGTTGATCTCCTCGAGAGTTCACAAACTTTACGTTATCTTTATGGTCAATCTCGCAAGCACAAACGGAATGAGCAAATCCCCCTGGGGTGGTCCTCCTTGTGAGCATCCCCATATCCTTGGTTGCCTCTCGATTGACCTTTGTGAGGACAACCAAGAGAAGGTAGCCAGCTTTCAAAAGCTTTTTTATTGTCGTAGCATTCATCTGCTCCTTGCTCAGTGAACGATACCCTTCAATATAGCCTACATCCTTAGCGTATCTCAGTGCCATATCAGGCGTGAGAGCTCACTGCAGGTCTGCTGGATACCTGGAGTTAACTAGCTCAAAAAAAGCAGCTCAGTCCAAATACTCCCATTCTCCACCTGCGGCTTTTCGTTTGGGGTCTTTGTAGCCGTTGATGAGGTTACAGAGAGCAAAAGCGGTACAGCTTCCTTCATTCCCTTGATCGGGGATGGTATGGAGTCCTTGTCGCTTGTAGGTCATTAGTTTATGCAAAAAAAATAAAAGCTTAAATCTCAGGGCTTGTACCATCCTTCCTCCTTGCACCAAAGAAGAAGCCTGCTACCATCCCCCAAGCAATCATAAACTGCTCTCCTGTGATCTTGCCTATAAAAGTAAGAATCGTAAGAGCAAAAGCGAAAAGTACAAGTACAAGTCTTGTAGATGAGCGGAGTCGCTCAGGTCGTTTGTGGATCATGATATTCTGTAGAAAAATATAAAAACTAAATTTTTAGTTCTCTCTTAATATCTTTGAGGTCAGACTTAATGTCTGAGACATTTGAGTTGATGTTTTTGATCTTCTCCTCGAGCAAGAGGAGGTCTTTTTGAGTCACTCTTCATGGAGTGATTTCGTTCCTCCATCTTTCTAGTTCTGAGACTCTAGAGTCCATCTTCACAAAAAAACCTATAAGTGCAGCTGCATTTAATCAGATGGTAACAATCAGAGACCAGTTTACCCCCCATCGAGATTTCTTATTTTCGTTCATTTTTTTTACAAATTCTAAGAAATAAAA
Source organism: bacterium (assembly GCA_030528665.1). The sequence continues at coordinate 445 of JAUMYK010000060.1, read as the reverse complement.
TCCTGAATACTTTTCCTGCAATGCTCCTTCTCGATCAAGTCCAGTACTGCTACGATTATTCTGCCTAAGGCAGTCAGACTTCAATCTCTTTCGTTCTTACCCAATACTGAGCTGATCGTTTCCTGCACCTTTCAGAATTGGTATCAACCGGTTGCGATAAGTAACCTGTTGAGCATATCACGACAGACAGAGTTGCCGATTTGATCGATCCCTACCGCTATAGAGCGGATGATAGATGCGAGGTATCCGAGAGATTTTTGCCTTGCTGAGTTTTTACCGACTCCGGTAAAAATCCTCACAATAATCTCTCCAATCGTCCACAGGATGCCCAGCGGTAGAAGTACCACCGCTAGAGTTCCAGCGAGCAGGAGGAGGGCGAGGCTATGCAGGAGCTTCTTCATCTTCTGTTGGGTTAGCAAATAAAGTCTCAACCTCCTCAGCTGGA
>JAUMYK010000059.1 GCA_030528665.1 bacterium | reverse complement strand
ATCTATAGCTCCCTCCGCCTCGCTTCGCTCAGCACCTCCCTCAATCGAGGGAGGACTCGTCCTACGGAATCTTGACTGCTTTCTAGGAGATCCTGCATCAAGTTTTTCGACTCTTGTCGAGAACGGGCAGGATGATAAATGAAATCCTCCACAACTTTGTGCAGGACAGCTAGAATGATCTCTTAGCTCTCGAATTTTGAACTGTTATGGGACTTGTTGATACTGGAGTTTTTGATAGTACTAAAAAGCATTATATACCAGCTATGATCTTGCTTAATTTTTCTGCTTTTTTTATAGAAAAATATATTAAATAATAAATGTCAAGTAACTCTCTTGCTAAAAAGGGGGAAAAGTTGAGAAATCAGATTTTTTTGTATATAATAAAGGGAAACAGAGATTTTATATTTTATCGTATCCAGATGCTCAATCAACTTCAATCCCAGATGCCTCAAGAGCTATATCAAGCATGGTCAGCCAAAACAGAGGAAGCCCTCTATTTTGAATTGGGAGCCTACTATCAACAAGGCGATCTTGATAAAGCTAAAGCACTCCAGCAGTATCTCGAGCAGAGAAATGGACCTACTCAAGCGGAAAAGAGGCAACAAACTTTTCATGAGCAGTACAATCAGATTCATCAACAGCTTCAACAGAAAGAAGCACAGCTCAATCAACAGCTCGCTGCCCCAAAGCTTAGCAAGACGAAAAAGAATGAGCTCCTTTTGAAATATGAACAAGAAAAAAGTCAGCTTTTGACCCAATTTTTTCAACAAGATACGCAAAAGTATATGGGTACGATTGGCACTGACATTGAAGCCGTTCAACAGCAAAAAGATGCACACATTGATGCTTTGCAACAGCAGTTGACAGGGATTGTTACCAAATGACCAAAACTCCGTGAATACCTCTCTCTCAACAGGAGAAAGCTGGTGTCGATTGAATCTAAAATCCAGCAGCTCGAGCAGGAAGATGCTGCTCACTATCCCAAAAATGTGTTGATTTATCTGATGGGACTCGCGAAGTCGAGTATCTTTGGGATAAGGAATAAACTCAAAAGACTATGGGTCAAGCTGACTTGGAAATGGAAATCTGATGATATTAAGTGAGCGTTGAAAAATTTTGCAGAAATGATTCAGATTAAACCAGGGGATAGTCCTCGAACCGTTGCACTCAAGCAGATGCTGTCCGCCCAGCTTTTGAAGGTCAAAAAAGCTTATATTGCTAAACAGAACAAAAATGTTGGACTGGATGGTGCTCCAACCGCTGTAGTGAACCAATTACCAGCTACTACGAGAACTCCAAGATCAGTTCCGCTCTATCCAGAGCAAGGAAGCAGGCTCGCAGCTTAGAGCTATTGTGCTGATGATTTTACTTTTATATCTTGTAGAGTATGAAGCTTTTATTGAAAATACAGGAACATGTTCAGGATGTAGTTGCACAGATTGCTCAAGAACCGCTTTCTATGACAGAAAAAATGTTGATCGCTACTGAGCTTGAGGAGAGGTTTATTGCAAAGTTGATGCTGCAGGTGAGTGAGGAGGAATTTGAGCAATTGCAAGCACAAACTGATGAGGAATTAGAAGCATTTTTATTTCATAGGGTGCCAAATTATTTGACCTTGCTTGAAGAGATTGCGACTGAATTTTTGGTGGATTATCTCGGATAGCGAGGATAATATATGATATCCATCAGGTTTTTAATTTTTGGAGAAAGTAAGAGATGAAAGGAAAGAACAGATCAGGACATCTATGAGCGATGGAACAGGAGAAAAAAATCAAGTCACGCCTCCAAAGTTTTCATACTCGTTGTAATGCAGTCAATAAGCAAGCAAAAGAAGCTTTGATTGATGTGTTTTGTACTGATTTTGAGCAAATGTCTGCTAGGGATAGGTGATTGATGGAGCAAGCACTTTTTGCACAGCTCACATCTACCAAAACTATGATGGAGAAAACCTTGATCTCTTCTCGTAAAAAACAGCTTGAAAAGGAGTATCACCTCTATCTTTTGCTGATCAATGAACTTGGATGGAGTGAAAAATTGGCGGATGAAGATAGGGATATCCTTAGTATAAAGCAGAAAAATCTTTGCAGTAATTCGGTTACATCCAAGAAAAAAGGCAAAAAATCTGATACTCAATCACAATTTATTTCTTGATCTGGGGTGATCGCCAACGGTCATCAGACCCAAAATAATCAGCAAGACCACAACAGCGGTATCGTGCAGAATCTACAAAATAGTCATATCATCTATAACGGTCCTGTCTATATGGGAATGCACAGTCCATGAGTTGTCTCTCCTGCACCAGTACCATTATCTCCT
>JAUMYK010000018.1:8614-22460 GCA_030528665.1 bacterium | reverse complement strand
AGGAGAACTTCGGTTCTCTTTTTTGCTTTATTTCCTGTCCTGCACAAAGTTGCGGGGATAGGATTCCGGATCAAGTCCGGAATGACGAAAAGATTAAGTCCAGAATGACAAGAAAACAGAAACTCTTCACTCTAAACTCTTAACTCTCCACTGAGCAAATAGCTCCCCCTGCCCTACGGGCATCCCCCTCACCGAGGGGGAACTTTCAGCATTCGATCCCACAAGCTAAGTCCTCCCTCATTGAGGGAGGTGCTGAGCGGAGCGAAGCGGAGGGAGCTCGATCAAGTCCGGAATGACGAAGATATCAAGTCCGGAATGACAAGCAATTACCACTCTTCACTCTACATTCTGAACTATAAAAATGAAGGAGCCACGAAACGAAACCAGGCGGAGGGAGCTAGATTCCATATCCAGTCCACAATGATACAGAGCAAGCACGGAATGACAGGCGGATCCAGTCCACAATAACAACTCATTACACACAGAATACTATAAAAGTGAAACTCTTTACTCTTAAGTCTCACCCCTTCACTATTTTGTGCATTGGAAACACATCAAGAATAAAGTCAGATTTTTTGACTTTTTTTATAAAATCATTACACTTGAAGATGAAGACTTTAGTTCTTGAGAAAAACAAAAATGACAACTGCAACAGACAACAATGTGCAAAATGGCACTTCAGTACCACTTTCTAACATCGCTCCAGCTGAGGAAAAGCAAGGATTTTTTGATAGAAACCTCAATCGCTTGGTAGGCTTTATCGCAAAAGCTACAGGACAGCCAGACCCACAAACCTGAGCTCCAGCAAATACTCCACCTGCAGCCCAAAACAACACTCCAACTCCCCAAGAAGTGCCAAACACCGCACCAATACAGGAAAATATCACAGCACCAGGAGAAATGCCAGCTCCTCAAACACCAATCATCAATGAACCGCTACCAACTCCTACCCCAACTCCAGAAACCTCAGCTCCAGTAGAGGAAAAAAGCTTTTTCCAAAAACTCATCGCCAATACCCAAAACCTGCTCAATAAAACAAGCGAGATTTCCAGTACCATTGTCAATAAAACGCAAAATATCGCTGGTTCGATCTCAAATACCACACAAAATATGGCAAATAAAATCGTAGAAAAAACCACTGCCGTGAGTTCGACTATCACCAACGCTCCAAATATGATTGCAGGACAGGCAAACACGCTCATTGACAAAGGAATCGCTATGGGAGGACAACTCAAAGACAGTGTCCAAAACAACGCTCAAAACCTGACTTCCAACCCTCTAGGAGCTGTGCAAGATATTGGAAGCCAGATTGGTCAAGGAGCCAAAAATATCTGAAATCAAGTCGTACAAGGCACACAAAATCTCTGAGCACAGGCAATACAACAGGGACAAAATCTAGCAACAAACCCTCTATGAACTGTGCAAAATATCGGACAACAAGCAATACAACAAGGACAAAACTTTGCTAATAATCCTATCAATAGTATGCAAAATGTAGGTGCACAGGTAGTCGATCAATGAAAAAATCTGATCACACCTTCACAACTTCCTGAGCAAACAGCTGATACACAAGTAACAGCTCCAGATACTGGAAATCCAGCAAACACAATCAGCACTGAAGGAGATGCTAGTGGAGAGGAGACTACAATATCTCTACCTGAGGCAAACCCAATACAACAAACAGCATCAGAAACACCAGAAAGTGAAACTCCTAGCTCAGCTCCACCAACATCGCTCCCAACAGCAGATACCACTCCCATAATAGCAAACCAAGATGCTCCTACTCCTCAAGCCCCAGTACAGGAAGAAGTAAAAACTGGAGTAAGTTCAGAAAATATTTTCTCATCACTACAGCAAGGTGCCAGCAAACTTTTGCAAAAAACCAAAGAAATCTGATCCTCCAGCCTCACAAACACCAAAGAATTCCTCCAAAATCCAGTTACCAAGATCGATCAAATAGCTGGAGCAGGAGGACAAACCCCAGAACAACTCCCTCCAAATAATGAAAACACAGAAACAGTTCAAAAGTAAGAAGTATGAATACAGAGGTATGAAGTAGCAAACAAAGTTCCCCCTCAATTGAGGGGGAACTTTCATTACTTCATTCTCACAAGCTGAGTCCTCCCTCATTGAGGGAGGTGCTGAGCGAAGCGAAGCGGAGGGAGTTATAGATTATGGGTTAAGTCCGGAATGACAGGAAAAATCAAGTCCAGAATAACGAGCGATCAAATCTGAAATAACAAGAAAAACATCGCTCCACAACCAGAAAATTCCATAACACACCTCCTTAAGCCCCTTTTTCCATCAACTCAAACCATCTCGCCTCTTTCTGCTCAATCTGCTTAACTACCTGCCCTAAATGCTCGGAGAGGAGAGCAATCTCATCATAAGGTAAATCCTTGGTATCAAAAATCTGACTAATTTCTCACTTTTCCTGCTCGAGTTCCTCCAGTTCCTTGGCGAGGCGATCAAGTTCTGCCTTTTCTTTGGAGCTGAGCTGGGTACGAGTTCCTCCCATCTCTTCAGCCAAAAAATGAGTATGCTGATCCCCATTCCTAGGCTGACCTTGCAACGCAGTATCCCTTTGAACAAGAGCTTGTCATCATCAAGAAAGATCAGATTTCTTGTTTTTTTCTTCCTGCTGGAGCTTCCATTCCGAATAGGTACCCCAAAAATCGCTAATCTTCCCCTCCCCCTCAAAAACCAACAAATGATCCACCAACCTATCCATAAACGAACGATCATGAGAAACAAGCAATAAACATCCTGAAAATTGCATCAAAAAATCCTCTAACACACGCAAGGTCAACAGATCCAAATCATTTGTTGGCTCATCCAAAATCAAAAAATTAGGATTCTTCATCAAAATAGTCAAAAGATAGAGCCTCCTCTTCTCTCCTCCGCTCAAATGCTGAGCAAAACGATACTGCTGATGCACAGGAAATAAAAAACGCTCCAAAAGCTGACTGGCAGAAAGCTGTTCTCCATTTGCCAGACGCAAATACGCACCTGTCTCCTTGACCACATCGATAATCCTCTTTCCTTCGCCAAAATCTACTTCTCCCTGCTGATAATAGCCAAAAACAACGGTCTTACCCTGCTCACTCCAACCGCTATCAACCCCCTCTAATCCAAGCAACATCTGAATAAAAGTAGACTTTCAAACCCCATTTTTACCGATAATACCAACACGCTCACCATGCTTAAACTCATAAGAAAAATGATCCAGAATACATTTATCTCAAAACCGCTTGGACAGATTTTTAATTTTCAACACCTTGGTACCTAATCTCCTCTCCTGCACTGGCAAATCCAAAACTCCAGCCTCAGCAGACAAGACCTCCTTTTGAGCATCATAACGCTCCTCGAGTTTATAAAATTCCTGCTCTCTATAACGCTGCTTGGTGCCTCTAGCTCTAGGAGCTTTACGCATCCAGGCAAGCTCTCTTTTGAGCAACTGCCTCATTTTCTCAGTTACAATCGCTTCATTTTCCCTCCTCTCAGCCTGCTTCTCCAAAAAATAGCTATAATTCCCTGGATAACAATAGAGCTTGCCTCTATCCAATTCATAAATTTGATTGCAGACACTCTCAAGAAAATATCTATCGTGTGTAATCATAAAAAGGGTCGAAACCTGACTTTTCAGATAGTTTTCCAGCCATTCGATCATCTGCAGATCTAAATGATTGGTCGGTTCATCTAAAATCAAAAACTCAGGCTCATCAATCAAGATTCTGGCAAGTGCAACTCTTCTCAACTCTCCACCAGAAAGCGTAGCGAGCTGTTGCTGCAATATTCATTCCAGTTCCAATCTCGTAATAATAGTCTTGACCTTGGATTCATAGTCCCAAACTTGCAATTCCTCCATTTTCTGTAAGACTTCCGAAAAACGCCCAGCATAAGCCCCCTCATCTTGAAGCAATACTTCATACTCCTTGATCAATTGTGCTGCAGGATGCTCACTCGCAAAAAGATAGTCCAATACCTGCATTTCCAGATCTCACTGAAAATCCTGAGCAAGATATCAGATTTTTATCCCTTTTCTAAACTCTACTTTCCCATCTGTCTTGTCTAGCTCCCCCATAATCAATTTGAGTAAGGTCGTCTTTCCACCGCCATTTTTAGCAACGAGAGCGACCTTTTGCCCTTGTAAAAGCGAAAAAGAAAGCTGATCCACAATCGGCTTGTCCACATACACTTTGGTCAAATTTTCTACCTGCAAATACCACATCTCCACACAGAAAACTAAATCTGCCAAAGAGTATAGCGATTTGACCACTCGTTGCAAATCAATCAAAAATTCCTAATCCTGCTCAAGGAATGCTCCCCTCGCCACCTCAAAAAACTTCACAAAATAATCAAGATATGCCTTCTTTTTTCCCTTGGCAGTCTGTCTCTGCTCCTGTATCCAAGCATAAAGCTCAAAAAACTGCCTCTGTTCAAGTTGCATCAAAAGCTGTAAAAGATTACGCTCAGTAGCAGGAGTAACAAGCAATTGCTTGTTCACTTTATCCCAGTCCAAAAGTGCAAAATAATTGCTACTTCCCTGATATGCTCGAGTCCAATGCTGTGCTTTTTGGGTTCCTCATTCTTTAATTGAAATTTCCAGATAAGAACGCAGATGATTCGCAGCCCATATCTGTAGCTCCACCTGAGGCAAACGCTCAAGCGATAATCCTAGTGCTGTTTTGATACGAGCAAAATTACGAGCTAAATACTTAGAAATCGGAGTCCCCTCAATCAAAACACGATTTTTCTCCTGCTTCCATAGCTCTTCCTCAGTTTCCTCTCTCTGCTGAGAGGCTTTGATATAATCCACAATGCGTAAATCAGGAATATAACCATCCAAATCCCCTTGTAATCCAGGCTCTCTATACGGTCAAGCTCCTTGCCCATATTCTCACTGTTTGGCAAAACTAGGATCAAAAACTGACTTTCCAAAATCGATCAATACTGGCTCCCAGTCAGCATTTTCATTTTTTCTTAGCATCAAGTTTCTCGGATTCCCTCCCACATCTCTATGATAAAACCCCTGCTGATGCAAAACCTTAAACCCAGTTCTGAGTTGCTCCTCCAGTTGTATAGCTTCCTGAGGAGTAAAAAGTGCAATCTTGTGCTGAGTACGCATCGTATCATAGATCGTTTTGAGCATCATCCTCAAAGTATCCGCATTCAATCTCAACTGCGACAAAGGAAAAAACGCTGGAAACTCTTCCTCAAAAGCTGTTTTCTTTAGCACACCATCCTCTGCATATATCCTAGCATCCTGTGCCTGATATGCCATCCTTTTGATATAGTCAATCAAAGCCTCCTCTGCCAGCGTATCATTGACAAGATCAATCTTTCAAAGCTGATTTTGATAACGAGCAAGATAAGGCTGAGTATCTGGATAATATTTCAAAAAATACTCTAAAATCTGTTCCAATTGAAGGGTATACAGCGTTTTTCCACGGATATATTCCATAGCCAGATATGCATTGCCATCTTGAGTACCAATAATCCCATAGTACTCTGGCGTTTTGAGTCAGATTGTTGAGGTTTTATTGAGTAAAAATGCAGCCTGTTCAAACATTTTCGCCTCATGATGGACATGCGACTGATCATATCTCTGCTTGATCACAATAAATTCCTTGATCTCGCCATCTAAATCCACCGCTACCTTAAAAATCTCTCCCTCTTGTCCTCTAGTGACATATTCCATTTCACCAGCCTCAATCTTGGCTCTCAGTTGCTCTTGAATCCTCACAGAAAATGCAATAGCTTGGTTAACTCCTGTAAATCCCTTTTGCTTGATATGCTCCAAAAGTTGCTTGACTTGCTGCCAATCCTCATTACCCTGCAAAAGTGCTACCAATTCCTTGCGTGCTTCACGCATCTCCTGCCACTCAGATCGCTGTTCAGAAGTAGAGGAAGAGCTATTAGGAGCATGTGCATTATTGAGCTTAGCCATCATCACTAAAGGAAATAAAATACTTTCCTCTAATGATATAGGATAATTTTTATTTGTCAATTTTCCAAAGACTTTTCTCTCTAAGCATTCGCAAAGACCTTACTTAAGAGCGATCATACACTCCTTCCTGATACCATCTCCTCTGCTCCTGCAAAAACGCATCTGCTTCACATCTATGCTGCTCAAGAAGCTTATCAGGAAATTGCTCTCCAACAAATCCCTTGCCCTGATAATTAGCATCATATTGTGCATAGGTAGGATCAAGGATAATCTCTTTACCAGTCTCCAGTTTCTCAACCACAAAAGCATGCCCCTCTCCTTTCTCCAAATAACTAAATTGAAGCCTTGCATCTTTACCCTCATTCTGTAATAACTCCAGCAATTGCTTACTCGCTACATTGCAATAATTATGCGGAAAATCAGGCTCTTTAGAGAACTTGTCAATGGTCTTTTGCATACACTGGACTGAAGTCATACGATGCATTATGCTACAACATAAAAACTAAAACACCCTAAGTATAGCCCAAAATCTCAAAATTGCAAGTCCTAAAGCATCAATCATCACTGCAGTGCCTCTCTCTTCTTTCCCCACTGTCCAAATCTAAAAAAAACACGGAAATCTGAATCAGACTCCGTGTATTGTCCCATCATTGAGATTAAATTGATACTGCTCCCTTGATATGCCCTTGAGGAGCATAATTGAACAGCTCGATATCTTCCCATCTAAAGTCCAGAATATCGGTAATCTCTGGATTGAGCTTGAGAGAAGGAAGTTGCCTAGGAGTTCTTTGCAGTTGTTGATCTACTTGATCGAGGTGATTCAAGTAAATATGTGCATCTCCAAAGAAATGATTAAAGACTCCCGGCTTACGACCTGTCACATGAGCCATCATACAAAGAAATAGTGCATCTTGAGCAGTATTGTATGGCACGCCAAGAAAACTATCACAGCTCCTCTGATACAGATTCAGATGCAAATATCCCTCCTGATTGGCAAAAAACTGATAAAATGCTGGACAGGGCGGCAATAAAGTCTTGCCAAGATCTGGAGCATTCCAGAGACTGATGATAATCCTGCGTGACTCAGGAGTATTTTTGATCAAATCTATAGCATCCATCAGCTGATCCTTACCAGAACGCAACGCAGATAAGTAACGCAAATCCTGAATAGAAAGCCTCTCCTGAAACTCCTCAGGCAAAAGATTGATCAGCTCATCCATAGTCAGTTCTCCAAAATATCGAAACTGGAAACCATAGGTCTTACCTAAACCTCCCCATCTATGACAAAAATCATCATCCTCAAGGATCCGAGCTTCAAAGTCAGCTTTCTTTCCCTTCCACTGATCACTGTAGTCAGATTTTTTCTCATCTTTCCACATACGATCGACCACTGCTTGCTGACCAGTCTCCTCAAGCCACTTTTTAAAAGGCCACTCAGTCCAAATGTGATTGTTGTGCTGAATGAGAAAACGGATATTCGTATCCCCTCTAAGTTTCCAAATCAACTCCTCAAATACGGATTTGAGGCTCATTTTTTTGGTAGTCAGGAGAGGAAAACCGTGAATCACGCCCTGCTCATCTTGCTCAAGTTGGACTTGATAATGATAGCCAGGCAAGGCAATGGTGCCTGTACCTGTTCTGTCTCCGGTTTGATAGCCATCAGTCTTGATAGCTCTCAATAAATCTAGATATTGTTGCATGATAAAAAATATTTTTTGTTTACGAAAAAAAAGATAAGGATTCTGACCCAAAATGTCAAGCATTTTTACCACAGAACAAAAAAAATACATCCCCCCCTAGCGACAAAACCAACAGCATAGCTACCATCCATTACACAAACACTAAAGCGAACTATGCTCTATCTTAAGATACCTAGAAGCAAAATTTTGCTCTCCCAGCAGACTCACACCATACTCAAATTCACAGTCTAGCGGTTGCAAACTACCAATACTCCCCAGTTGAGCAGGACATACCAGCTGAACTGCTTCTCCACGCTGGTAGACCTGTTTACGAAGATCGACAGCCAGATTTCAATGCTTTTGTTTACTAATTTCAACCCACTGCCCTTGCACAGCAGCTGCCTCAATCACCAAAAAGAGTACGGTCTCATTCCCCTGACTCCAAGTTTTGATCATCATCGGATGCTGAGCCGTATTCGTAAAGCTAAACCACTTATTCCTCTCATAGACCGCTGCATCATCGCCCTCTACAAGCTCCCCATAATACTTACTATACCAGTGATTGTGTCCCCATCTCTGATCAATATAAACCTGCGGAGTACTCAAAGCAGAACGAAAAAGCTGACTCGCCACGCCACATACCCCTCCATAAAAAAGAAAATCATTATTGCCCAAGCCCTTGCAATAGCCTCTCAAACCCATCAAATAATGATTGAAATTGAAATGCTCACCAGGCTGCACAATCTTATCATCCAAATGCTCAAAAGCCAACAGATAATTGTGCCTCGTACAGGGTCACAACATACTAATATCCTTGTGTGAGCTAAAAAAAGCTAAATCCTGAATCACCAAAGGAGCTAAATACGACTTGTGAACTAAGAAGTCCTGAGATTGAAATTGTGCCTGCAGGAGCTGATTTCTCAATCCTGATTCCAAAGGAAAGAGCTGAAGAGTATTTTTGAGCGGTAAAGACTCAAAATGATAACGAGCCTGCTGTAACTCAGGCTGATACCCCTTTCCCCAGTCTGCCAAATAGTCCCAGACAATATCCACCTTCTCCTCCAATGTAAAAGCAGGCAATCTCCCCTGTAAGAGACAGGCTGGATCAAGGAGTACTCCTTCCTCTTGCATCTGATAGTCCTGACACGACTCCACACGCACTCCTCCTCCAAATGGCACGGGAGCAAAAAATGGAGAAAGCTGAGCCTTGACCACATTATCTATCGCCATCACAACTATCCCTATCCACAACAACATCCTCTTGAACAAAATCTCCATCCTCTCTGATAAACTAAATCCTCCTTAGTATAACAAAACGCAAACAAAAAAACAGAGCATTATCAGGATTTTTCTCCTTTTTCCTCTCCAAGAAAAAATACAGAATCCTGACGCACAAAGAAATACAAACTATTATCATACAGAACTTGCTTCAGGAGCCTACACTCTAGCCTCTCATCCTGCATATCATCATGCCTGTCCCGCACACAGTTGCGGGGAACTTGATTCAGGATCTCAGATTGCAGATGAGATTCCGTATCAAGAACGAAATGAGGAAGCAACGAACACACCCCTTAGACTTTTACAGCCATTCAAGCTCAAAACTCATCGGCTCATCACTCACATTTTTGACACGTAGCGTCACCTCTTCCTCTTGACCTCTCCAGCCATTGATCACATAGGTCGCACAGGTACTTGGCTGCACCAAAAATCCAATATGGACAATATCTAAACAGCTCGCCTCCCCAGTAAGTCTTATTGAAACAGGCACCTGATTATGGGAGAAAAAATTTGGATAGCCTCGTGGAGAAAATCTATGTTCTACTCTCAGCCCTGAAAGGGAAGAAATCTGACTTAATCTAAGGTTTTTCATTGGAAGGTGCATTTTTTGTGTGAGCGAAAAGCCTTCCCCTGGCATCAGCGTTATATTCCCCGTCTGTACTAGCGGAGGCAAATCTTCCCACTTCGTATGCTGCAAATATGCCCAATATCATCCAAGCTGAATGTTCCATCTCATCTCTTGACTGAGACCGATATTGAGCTCACGGATATCCGATCGTATCCAATATCTCTGTACTGGATGCAAGAGCAAAAGTACAAATCACAACGCACACAGCATAAGGAGCGTAAGACCGATATATTTCAAGTATTTTTTAAGCATCGAAGAGGAGAGAAGATAAAAAAGAAAAGTTGAAATAAACAGCAGAAATTCCTCAAATAGCCAGCAATGCGCAAAATAACTCATATACTAACACGACGTAGCGTTTTTCTACTAAGAAATCCACTATATCTATAGTACCATTATTTTCAAGAGCAATACGTATTTTTTTACTTTAGACTTGCAAAAAGCGCTCAAAACACTATCCTGATAGCACTTTTTTAATGCCTGATCTTGGTAATATGCAGCTTGAAAAACTCACCCCTGCTATGAGGCAATATGTCGAAATGAAACAACAAAATCCTGACTGTATTCTGCTTTTTCGTATTGGGGATTTTTATGAAGTATTTTTTGAAGATGCAAAGATTTGTGCAAATATACTCGATCTCGTCATCACTTCCAAAAACAAAAACTCTGATAATCCTATCCCTATGGCAGGTATTCCTCACCATAGTGTGGATAAATACATCCCAAGACTCATCTCCAAAGGCTACAAAGTCGCTATCGCCGAGCAAACCACCGATCCCATCCCTGGCAAAATCGTAGAAAGAAGCATCAAATCCATCATCACTCCAGGTACCTACATTCAAGAGCAGCAAAGAGAACTCGCTATCTTGCTTGCCATCAGTAGAGATGTAAGCAAAGGAAACGAGCTTTATCATATTGCTTGGGGAGATTTTTCACTGGGAGCATATAGCACCAAAAGCTTTGATGACCTTGGAAAATTGCAAAAATATATTCTGACTCTCCGCCCCACCGAAATCATCCTCGATACCGATATTCCTCACAAAGACCAGTTTATCTCCCCTATTCAGCAATATTTGCAATGCCTAGTCTCCGTCTATGCTCTCCCGACTCATCCTGATGAAGTCCTCAAAAATATCTGCAAAGTCCAACAACTCAGCAGCTTTGGCAAAGCGATGACTGAGGGAAGGGAATCTGCATTAGCACTCCTTTTTGCGTATATCCAACACACTCAACAACAAGCACTTACCAATATCACCAAAATCAAGTACCACTCCGAGGAGGGACTCGTGCTGATGGATGAAGTCACGATCAAAAACCTAGAACTTTTTAGTTCCAGCTACGAACAAAACACCAAATATAGCCTCTTTGGCATCCTCGATACGACCAAGACTGCTGGAGGTTCCAGATACCTCAGATCACTCCTTGCCACTCCGATCAATGATAAAACACGCTTGGATAGGAGGCTTGCTGCGATTGAACATTTTCTCCATAACGAGGATACCCCTCGTATTCATCAGTTTTTGACTACTTTTTTTGACATTCCCAAATTGGTCAGTCTTATCCTCTACAGAAAGCTCAGCTATATCCCTTTTGTCAAGCTAAGAAGCATTTTGAGAGCCTGTCTTGAAGGACTAGATGGTGTTATGCTCAGAGAACTCCAACACTTTGGGATCAATGATGTACAAATTTCCGCTCTACAAGCACTTTTTGAGCAACTCGAAAAGCTCATCAAGGCAGATGAGGAGCTCCTCGGCGATGAGGACTATATCCGTGATGGCGCAGACTCTGAGATCGATCAGCTCAGAGCAATGGCATATCATAGTGATGACCTCCTTTTACACTATCAGCAGGAACTTGCTCAAGCCAGTGGAATCACTAATATCAAGCTCAAATTTGTAATGAATCAGGGCTATTTTCTCGAACTGACAAGCAAAGATAGCGAGCTTTTTGAGCAGTTTCTCGACTCTTTGACTCCTCTTGCTGATGAAAAAAAAGAAAAATTCTGAATCAGTCGTAGACAAACCCTCAAAGGCAATCAAAGATATTCTAGTCCTTACCTCGACAATATTCAAACTTCTATCCTTTCTGCCAAAGAACAGCTCAAATCCAAACAACAAACGCTCCTCCTCTGAGCCAAAACTACGCTTGAAAACTCGGTCTTGCTCCTTGCAGAACTTGCAGATCGTATCGCACAAATCGATGTCTATAGTTCCTATGCAATTTTTGCTCAGGAACACGATTTTACCAAACCTCAGCTTACCAATCATTGAGCAATCATTATTCAATGAGGTCGCCATCCCGTTATTGAAGCCTTTCTCCCTAAAGATCAGCCTTTTATTCCCAATGATCTCGCCATCGGACAGGAAAAAGGACAGATGAACGAGAATGGACTGATTCACATCATCACATGACCGAATATGTGAGGAAAGTCCACCTATCTGAGGCAGTCAGCTTTAATTGTTTTATTAGCGCATTGTGGACTCTATGTCCCAGCACAAAAAGCTGAAATCTGACTGGTAGATGGAATTTTTGCTCGTGTTGGAAGTGGGGATATCATCGCTAAAAACCAGTCCACTTTTATGACTGAAATGATTGAAGTAGCAAATATCCTTCATAATGCAAGTAGCAAAAGTTTTATTATCTTTGATGAACTGGGACGTGGGACTTCAACCTATGATGGTCTAGCATTGACCAAGGCAATTTTGCATTATATTCTCCATACGCTTCAGGCAAAAACCCTTATCGCCACCCACTATCACGAGCTTATCCAAATGGAAACAGAATCTCCGCTCATCAAAAATTTCTCCGTTAGCGTCTACGAAACGAGCAAAGAAGTCGTTTTTATGAAAAAAATCAGTGCAGGAGGTGCAAATAAGAGCTATGGAATCGATGTGGCAAAACTCGCTGGTATTCCAAACTCGATTTTGCAGGAAGCAAGAGGATTTCTTGCTCATTTAGAAAAAGGAGGGCAAAAACCTGATCTTCCAACGAGCAATCAGTTTTCTGAATGACTTTTCCCTCTCGCTATCGAGGAATTTAAAGAAAAAGCCCACTATGAAAAAGTGAAAACGCTCTTAGCAGGCATGGATTTAAATGCTATTACTCCGCTACAGGCTTTGCAGATGTTGATGAAGATAAAAGAAGAACTCTAAGATTTATCTTTCATATCAAAAACAATGAAAAGAAATCTGATTTTTCTTACCAGTTTTACGCTCCTACTCTCAGCGTGTAATTTTTTCACTCCGCAAAATGAGGAAAACGAAGCAGTCCTCACAGGTGGAATGTCCCTTTCTCCCTTTAATGCAGAGGGAATTCCCTATTGCCAAGACTATCCGCTCAAACCTCTCCAAACTGGCAATATCATCAAGATCGATGATGTCGTGGAGAAGTGTACTTTTTACTCAGGGACAAACTATTATCATACCTATTCTCAATGATCAATGCATGACCTCCTTTATTTGAATACTGAGGGAGTATTCCAAGAAAGTAATGACCTCAATGCTTCTTCACTTTCTTGCTATTGAATCGAGCTAATGCCTCTCTCACAAGAGTATAACACAGTAAAACATTTTATTTTAAAACATGCAATTCATAAGAAAAATATTTTAAACTCTTTTTTTCCCATTTTTACCTATGATATATCTGACTATCTCTGTGAACAAACTCTCTGTACTAAACTTATTGGACAAACTCGAGGAGAAAATAATGCTCATTACTTTTTAGTTGGGAAAAGAGAAGATCAAGAGTGAGAATTTCTGCTTTTAGATGATACTACCTATCATTTAGGGACAATAAAAACTCTAGCAAACAATCTTTCATTGATCAAAGAAAGTCCTTGGATTATTCAAAAATTAGATGGAAATCAATTATATGTTGCAAGAATACTTAATTGAGAATTATTAGAACCTTATAAATCCAATCCTCTTTTACTTTCTCAAGAAGATTTTTCTCCTAAAGTTGCACAATTTCAAATTCAGGAATGTGTGATCAATTTAAAAACTCCTCCATTTCAAAATTAAATCTTTATTTTCAAAATACTTTAAACAATGAAAAGAAATCTGATTTTTCTTACTAGTTTTGCTCTCCTACTCTCAGCTTGTAGCTTTTCCACTCCGCAAAATGAGGAAAATGAAGCAGTCCTCACAGGTGGAATGTCCCTTTCTCCCTTTAATGCAGAGGGAATTCCCTATTGTCAGGACTATCCGCTCAAACCTCTGCAGACTAGCGATGTGATCAAAATCGATGATGTCGTAGAGAAGTGTACATATACCACACATGATATGTATTACTCTTTCATTTGAGGAGGATGAGGAG
>JAUMYK010000018.1:0-8514 GCA_030528665.1 bacterium | reverse complement strand
TGTACATATACCACACATGATATGTATTACTCTTTCATTTGAGGAGGATGAGGAGGCATTGATAGCATTTTTTTACTTTCCACTGGTGCTGTTTCTCATTATGGAGCTGAGTGACAACAGCCTTTTTGTATAAATCATCAGGGAAATATGAGATACACACTTCCGCTCGATACCTACTGAGAATTGCTTGCTTTTTTGGACAAGCACCATATCAACGAATGACATTATATAGATGCAGTACAGACTAATAAAGACCAGCTGTGGGATATAAACTGTGATGGAGATAGTAAAGCATGTAAGCAATTAGTTACTCATCCTCGAGGAGAAAAGAACGGGCATTTTTTCTTGTATGGATATAGAACAAATGAAGATGGATTCTTTTTTATTCTTGACCATCAACTCTATGATCAAGGCATCTGAATTGAGGATCCATATACTCAAACGACCATTCAGACAAGACGAAGTATTTTTGATGTACAAAAGAATGTGTTTATTGTAAAAAGATGGATAAATGGCACTTTACTAGAGCCTTTTAAGTCACAGCGAGATAGTTTGGATTGGGATATATTGGAACAAACAACCAAAAACAACAGCATAGTGATTGGGAACTTTCAAATTGAAACCTGTGAAATACCTTTAGCAAAAACTCCCTAGGAAAAACCTAAGGAGCTTTTTTTGAATTAATGTAATTTTCGTTGAACATGAATAAACTCAGCTAATCGAATATCCTGAACTCTTATCTGTCGATTTCCATTGTATTGATGATTTCCATCTCCATTGTAGTCTGAATAATACACAATCCCATTTTCTACCTTGTGGACAAATCCTACATGACCGCTTCCTCTTGCCCGTAGACTACCGTCCCACTCCTTAATGAGATTTGGATTAGCCCCCCACCAAATGATAGCTCCAGGTTTGGGCGTTTTATCAACACGATAGCCATTCTGCACAAATCTACTTTTCCAATATCTTGCTGTACTAAGCCGTGTTCCAGCAAACATTCTATTTGAAAAGTCTTTGTCAGTATTCCACATTCGATTTACTTTGTGAGCAACCCAACTTACACATTCTTTTGTAAAGAACCCCCACTGTTCATAATCTCTTCCATTACTTCCATCCCTACCTACAATCCTCATATAGTTGAAATAATCATTAACAGCCGTGGGCACATTCACCGGCAGTTCTACATTGATCGTATAACTATTTTGATGAATTCGTGGATAAGGAAGAACTGACCCTGTGGATTCCACGTAAAATCGAATATGATAGACCCCTTCCTGTTGGAATCTTCGCTGAACCTCAAAAGAACTATAGCTCAAATTTGGTCGCATTTGCTCAAATACTTCGTTTCCCTGAGGAGAATTATATCTGATATAGATATGCTTACGAGCAAAATTTTTTGAGGTCACAACAAATCGATAGGTATCTCCTTTGATTTTCTGAGGAGAGCGGATTTGATAGTTGAGTGCTACGATAGGATCATAGTTACCAGGTGTCCAAGAGGGATTCGTAATATCCTGATTGGGTCTCCTAGTCAGCGAGCCTTCCATGACTTCATCACTTTCAAAGGATGAAGAGTCTAGAGCGGCTAAATCTGCATTATGAGTTGCTTCTGGCAGCGAGGAATCCTCGAGTTTGTTACAAGATTGCAAGATTCCAGCACTTAGGCTGATGAATACAAGGGATTTGATCATTCCCTTAAGCTTTAACATTTTTTTTGTTGTCATTGTTTTTAATTTTTTTGATTTTTATTGTATTTATTTTTTTTTCAAAATACTTGATGTTCTGGCGTATTTTTGATCCATAGCCTTTTCCCTCCTCCCAGGAGACAAAAAGCAACATTTCTTAGTCCATAGGCATTTTTGTTTTTATTATTGACTATGGGACCATAGTGTTTCCCTCCTCAAAGTCAAGCCCTTCTTCCCTTGTATAACCAAGCAAAATCCTTATACTTCCTCTATTTACTCTTGTGGATACTGATGCATCATCTCCAATCCATCCCCCAGCTTTTTGCAACACATCCAGAGCTTTTAGGCGAGCTGATCAGACTTTTTCCTACAGAGCAAAAAATTGCCATTACTGTCTCTGGAGGGAGTGACAGTATGCTCTTGAGTAGTGCAGTCCTGACCTTTTGGACACAAAAAAAATGGAATCCTGATCAGCTTTTTTTCATCCATTGCAATCACAAGGTTAGACCTGAGAGTGATGAGGAAGCTCGCTTTGTACGCTCATTTTTTGCAGGCTATCAGCTCAAAATCTCCGAAAGAACTGAGGACATCAAAATCAACGAAGAAAGCCTGAGAGAGCGAAGATATACGCAGTTTCTCCAGCTGATGCAGGAGGAGCATATCGCAATACTTTTGACAGGACACAACCTAACCGATAGGATCGAAGGCACCCTGCTCAATATGCTCCGTGGCTGTGGGATCGTAGGCTTTATCGGTATGCAAGCACAAGAAAGTCATCATCTTCTCGAGCAAAGGCAGGTCTACAGACCACTCCTCTCGCTTACCAAGATGCAAATCCAGTCTCTCTGCCAAGCGTATGATATTCCCTATGTCCACGACCCGAGCAACGATGATCCCACCACAAGCAAAAGAAACCTGATCAGAAATACCTTTCTCTTTCCTCTGGCAGAACAAGCATTGCAAACAGGAAAGAGGAATACCTTTTTTTGGTCACGATCCCAGATATACGCTCATCTAGAAGAGCTACAAACTACGCAAGCCTTTCAGTTTCTCAAACCGATACCGCTCAATCCTTATCGAGGACTTAGCCATGCATATGAATGGGCAGTTATGCCTGAATGGAAAAACCAACTCCGTTTAAGCAATCTCTTAACTAGGCTTGGGATCGACTATACCTGAGATGAGATCAAAGCGCTTGCCCACTGGAGCGAACAAGCCGATGATGGCAGGTTTTATATTGGAAGTTGGCAAATCGTGATTGCGCATCAGCATTTCTATTTTTTCCCGACTAAGGAGGCATTTTGGGAAAAGGAGATCAGATTTGAAAAGGAGATACTCGCCGAAGGCATGCAGACTTTTGGACTTTTTCAGCTCGAAGTCCCTGCTGAGCTTATCGGAGCAAAGCTGAGATTTCCCAGACCAGGAGATAAGTTTCATGGTAAATCACTCAGCAAATGGGCGATCAATCAAAAAATCCCCCTCTTTTGGAGAAACACACTTCCCCTTGCAGAAAAGGAGGGAAAAATTATGATGGTATGGAAACCACAACACTTGATATTTTAACTTTTGGATCATAACATAATGACTCAGTTTCGCGAACAGCTTATGCAGATTTGGACACGATTTTTGCAAGAAGTTTCGTTTATCACTGGACTTTCTCTTCCTCAAACTCAAGTCTTGCTTTGGGTAATGGGAGGGATATTTTTGCTGATGGCAGTGTTGATTCCGCTCCATAGATGGCTTAAAAGAAAAAAAATCTGACTCCAAAAAGAGATCACAACTCTAGTAGATGAGATGATCTATTTGACCGCGCTTGCTCAAGCTCAAAGCTCCATCAATCTCAAGACTCTTGGTGGAAATCCTCATCTCTCACTACTCCAGACCATATTTACCAAAGGCAATGCCGACTACATCAAGAGTGATTTTCTCATCCTTGATACTCTTCACAAAGTAGAACAGATTTTTGGACACAAAATCATCAGCCCTCAGCAGGAAGCCCAGCTCCTCAGACAAAGTAAGCGTTTTCGTATCCTACATTTTTTTGAACGCTTGCTCAAGACTGTAATCAGCATCCCAACCCTTGGACTGTATACGCTCTTGAGCTAAAGGAGGATAGAGGCTGATAGTCTCTCAAGAGTTTCTTTTTATTTGCTCGATCTGTAATGCTCGATCCTGATTTGCTTTTGTCCAACTACGACTATTATCTCCCTCAAGAGGCGATCGCTCAAATGCCAAGTATCCCAGCCCACAGTGCCAAACTGATGATCTGCAGTCCTGCTCAAACCCCTATCAGCGTTCAGCATCAGCATTTTCGAGACCTCCAAACGCATCTTGATAGTCGCTACCTCCTCTTTCTCAATAGGAGCAAGGTCTTTAAAGCGAGAATTCCCCTCAACCAAACCAAAATCATCAGAAAAAGTGGAAAAAAAATCTGGCTCCCAAAAGGGGAAATCTTTGTCTACAGCCTCAGAGGCGATCAGCAGTTTGAATGTCTGGTCTCCGATAGCAAAAATTTTAGACCAGGAACAAGAATTTTTCTCAGTGATGAAGTATGGTTTGAGAGTCTCTCTTTTACTGAGAATGGCTTGCTTTTTACCTTGCATGGAGCAGAAATATTGCCTTTGCTGGAGCAGTATGGTGAGATGCCACTACCTCCCTATATCAACTATAGCAAGGATAAAGAAGTATGGTATCAGACTTTTTTTGCTCAAGAGATCGGCTCCGCAGCTGCTCCTACCGCCTCACTCCACTTTAGTCCAGAACTCATCTTAGCGCTTGAGCATCAGGGCGTTGATTTTGAATATCTCTGCCTGCATGTCGGACTCGGCACTTTTAAACCTGTCTTTGAACCTATCATCTCAGATCAGCAGCTCCATAGCGAGCCAATGCTCATCCCTCATCAGCTACGAACGAGGATCGCTGAGGCAAAACAGGAGGGCAAAATTTTTCTCCCCATTGGGACAACGATGATCAGATTTTTGGAATCTTTACCCTATATCTGGCAATTTTTAAAAAAGAAAAAGCTGACTCCTCCCCTGCCTGATTCGACCCTCGTTTGGCGAGATCAGCTCAGTCAACATATCTCTCAGGAACATCTCGCTTCATTTATCCCAGAGCAAACGCCAAGTATAGTGAATACGCTCCTGAAAATCGATACGAGACTCTTTCTCAGACCTGGGATTTCTTTTCTCCTCACAGATGAGCTTATCAGCAATTTTCATCTGCCAAAATCCTCACTCCTGATGCTGATTGCTGCATTTATGGGAAGAAAAAACCTCCTGAACTGCTATCAAGAGGCGATTGAAAAAGGCTATCGCTTTTATAGTTTTGGCGATGGGATGTGGATTAAAAAACCATCTCAGTCAGATTTTTAATCTATTTTTTTAAATTTTCTCCTCTTGAGTCAGGCTTTAGAATCACTATGAGAAGCTTCTTGAATTTTAGCGTTTTTCTTGCCTTTCATCTTATATTTTTCTAAATCGATCAACTCATCATCGAGGGATTCGATCTTTTTTTCGGTCTTTTTGATGGTAGACTTCAACTCCTCAAGTCTCTCGGTTTCTCTGCCTGCTGCTTTCACATTACCACTTGCAATATGCTGAGTAAGGATTTTTTGTCCTTTTTCATAGATCAGCATATAGCTCTCATAGGATTCTATCAGGATATTTCTCTCTGCTATTGCCTCTGCTATAAGTTTTTCCGTGGTACCATCGATAAAATCTCATTTTGCAGTAGCAAAAGTAGAACCTGTCATCGGCTGTCGATCACAACTCGTAAGCATCAGTGTCGTAGCTAAAGCAGTTGTAGTTTTAACCTTTGCATCTTGAGCGAGTTTCTTCATCGCCTCGGTAAATTTTCTTCCTGTTTCTTTGTAATTGATCGCCATTGGTAGAGCATAAGAGGATAAAATCTGTTTTCTAACTTTTTTTTTCTTTATTGAGAGTCTGAAGATTTATTCCAATCTGGATGATCATTTTTCCAGAGGGTATTGAGATAATTGACAAAAAAGTTCCTATTTTCTTTCTTTTCAATCGTTGGGAATTGCCAGTCCATTTGGCTTATCCAAGGCAAGAGATCACTGATAACGGTCTGATTACCATCATGCTTTTTGAAGATGATATTTTTTGACCAGAGTGTGGTCCAGCCCTCCGCTAGTGCAAAAGGATAGTCTTTGTCAGTTTTTTTGAGGACATCAGGAACTTCTTCCCAGAGTCCATCATCCGATCTGATCGTATTGATCAGTGCAGCGGTTTTCAAGAGTTCTTGTGGAGAGGCAAAACGGATTGGTGCATTAGCAGCATCAAGGAAGCCATCAATCGTTTTTTGCTGGAGATCGAGGATGATGTTCTGTCCATTGGCAAGCAAAGTGAGCTGGTTACCACTAATCTGGATATCGAGGTCTTTGAGTGATGCATTTTCCTGCAAAGCACGAAATCCCTCACGAAAAGCGAGTTTTTCCCCTGCAGGAAGAGATAATGCATCGATCTGCGATCAGAATTTAGTATCATATTTTTCTTGTACCTTGAAAAATCCTGCCTGCACGAGTGCATCCATATCTTTGCCTTTGAGTTCAGTGTTTGCCTTGAGAGTATTCAGGATTTCTTCCTCTTTTTCCTTGTTGTACTCCAGGTGCGGATGCTGATCAAGATAAGCATTAACTGCTGCCATATTGTTGGCATACACAGTTGTCAAGACATCAATCTGCGTATCCATTTGCGATTCTGGGATTTTCCCAGCAGGAAGGAGTGCGTTCAAAGAAGCTTCCAACTGTGCTTTTGGCTGATGTTTGTCAATTTTTTTGAGGATTTCATATGCGGTCTTTCCGTTGGGAGAAGTATCAGCTTTGTACCTTGCTTCAAGGGTCTCATAGATCTGTGACTGAGGATCCATTTTAAGGAGGTCATACACTTCACGTGGTGTCATCCCTGCATAGAGGTACATCGCATGTTGAGGTTGCACGACCATTTGATCGATTTTCTGAGGATTGGAGCTGAGTTTAAAATTTTTGGTCATCGAATTCCATTCCTGTCCTCCATTGACTGCAGCCTTGAACACAGAACCCAAATCCTTTCCTAAAAAGGCCTGCGATGCAAACTGTCCTCCTAAGAGTACTGCACCTGCGGTTCCCAATTTTGACCAAAAATTCTTGTTCCCATCCTTATCCTTGCCAAAGAACCATTTTCCAAGCTGAAATATCCCCACTCCCAAGATCGCAAGTTCTGCACCCTGAGCCCACATTTCCTTTTGATGAGGAGTCATCTTTGGGGTGATTTTATCGATCCCAGTTCTCAAGAGTCCACGCAAGCCACCCAATTGCTGAGGAGGTACTGACTGAAGATCAAAACTTGAGTTCACTGCTGGCATATAGACCTGATTAGGTCCTACAAAGGCATTTTGTACTGCAGGATTGAGCTGACTTCGATATTTTCCAAGATCTTTACGAGAAATACCAACGAGTTTATGAAGTTGCAAAACTTTTTGCCCTAGCTGAGCATTGAGACAGCAGAGATAGAGGATATCCGCCTTATGTTTAAAAAAGTAAGGATCCTGACTGGGATGGGTAATTCTCCCCTCCTCCACAGCAATCAAATAATCTCTGACTCCCTCCTTATCTTGGATATCCAATTGCCTAATAGCACTCTCTATCTGTAGAGGTAACTGTTTTTTGAAATAGTTTTGTTGCTCTTTTTCATAGCGAATATTCTTTTTGATCCCACGAATTGAATGATCAGCATTTCTGATATTTGCAGGAGCATTTTCTCCCATCCTCGCACGAGCAAGGGTTTCATTAAAAGCATCAATATCCTTGACCATTTTCATCACTTCTGCCATATAGCTTCTTGGAATTGAGGTTTGTGTCTTGAGTCCTGCTTTCATCGATTTGAGCTGAGAGAGACGGACTTTAGACTGCTGATGAATACGCTTGAGTGCAGGCTTGGAATCTGGAGTATAATTGATTTTATCCAAAAAATTAATTCTCGCTCGCAAACCAGAACTTTTTTTGAAGTCTTTATAGATGATCATCAGCTGATCGATCGCCAACATCAGATTTTTTTCTTTACTTAAATCCAAATTTCTCAAGACATCGATCTGCTGCTTTTTTGCCTCACTATCGAGCTGAGAAAGCTTGACTTCAGATTCAAAGATCGCTGCCTCAGACTGAAAATTTTTTGTGAGCTGTTTGGTTGATTCTAGCTGATTGTCAATAGCAGGAATAGTTCCTTCACTTGCTTCTACTCTAATATTTAGCTCATTCGTACTCATTGGTCCTGGATCTGATATAAAATTCCTTATCTCAATTATAGCCACAACAGGCAAAAAAGTCAAAAAAATCAGACTTTTATCGTATCACTTAATGGTGCTTTTTGAATTATAATTTTCTTCTTTGCAAAACAACTTGCATTCTCCCACCTCAGTAGTATAATAAGGTGTTTATTTGGTATCTACAACACGATGAACTTCATGCTCAAACTTATCCTCAGCGGAATCGCAATTTCAATCGCAGCCTGGCTTGTACCTAGTGTGGAAGTAGAATCCTTGTGAGTTGCGATTATTGCTGGGGTGATGATTTGTCTGGTTAATGCTTTTATTGGAAGTATTCTTCGCTTACTTACTTTGCCACTTAACTGGATGACATTAGGACTTGTTTCATTTATCATTTCAGTTTTTATGATCCAACTCGCTTCTTCAATAGTGCCTGGATTTAGCACAGGAGGATTTTTTGGTACTGCTCTATTTGCTTTGGTTCTCTCTGGAGTAAATATGCTCTTGGGAATCAAGAAGAAGTAATATTGGATAGCGATTACTAGCTAATAAGAGCTATAAT
>JAUMYK010000017.1 GCA_030528665.1 bacterium | reverse complement strand
ACAAGAGCAAGTAGGATAAAAAGATATATACAAGGAAAACACGCTATTTTCATAGCAAAATTTGCATTTTGGAGTAAAAACGCTATACTTGAGTCAGATTTTTACTTTTTTTTTGCTTGAGTATGGAGCAAAATCTGACCTATCTTTTGATCAGCCTCTGAGCGACAGGTATACTCTGGATATTTGCGATCATTCTCTGGAGAACATTTTTTCTCACAATGCAGAGAAAACATAGACTCCAACAAGCAGAAAACATCAGATTTCTCCAAGTACAGATCCCCAAAAACGCTGTCGCTAGATCCTCAGATATTGATGCCAAAGATCATATCCAGTCGATGAAACAGAATATCGAACTGATGAATCAGGTGTATAAAAATTTTTATGCAATTTTTGAGGATGACTGGAAGCACAAATGGTTTGGGAATAATGCGATCAGTATGGAGATTGTAGTTGAAAAGGAAATCATCAAATTTATTCTCTGAGTACCCAAAGATCATCTTATGACCGTAGAAAAGATGATTGCCTCTTTTTATACTGGGGCGATTGTTGAGATGATCAGCCAGCCTAAGCTCTTGGAAGCGGGGAAGTATTTTGCTGGTGGGGAGTTTATTCTGACCAAGGATAGCGTACATCCGCTCAAGACCTATGAAGCTTTTGAGGCTGATCCGATGGATAGTATCTTGTCTGCCTTTTCCAATATCAATAGGGATGAAAAAGTCTGAATGCAGATTTTAGTCGAGCCTTTGCACGAAGCTTGGCTCAAAAAAATGAGGAAACAAGCAGATGCGATCAAAGAAGGTAAAAAAAGCCTTGGATTTCGAGGGATTATTAAAAAGCTCCGATCGAGCCAAGAAAACACTGAGAGCAAAAAAGAACAAGAAGAGAAAAAGCACAACTTTTCTCAGCAGCAGCTCAGTGACTTTGACAAAAAGATGGATGATGAACTCTTTCGCGTAAAGATCAGAACGATCGCAACCTCTCCTGATAAGCAAAGACCAAAAAAAATCCTCGATGATATCTCTAGACTCTTCAATCAATACAACTATATCGGACTCAATACCCTCAAGTTTGAAAAAGCAAGCAACCTGAGAACTTTTGCCAGAAACTATGTACTCAGACTCCTCTACAGCGATGAATCTCTGCTTTGGGATTTGCGAAACTATGACAAAAGTACGGTCTTCAATATCAAGGAACTTTCCTCAATTATTCATTTTCCTCATGGAAGATTTAATCAAAACCCAAGAATTGCTTGGCAAAAATTTAAAGTCATTCCTGCACCAGATGATCTGCCAAGTGAGGGAATCATTGTAGGATACAATAATTACTGAGGTGTAAAAAGAGAAATCAGAATCACAGATAAGGATAGATTTAGACATATTTATATCCTTGGTCAGACCGGTACTGGTAAATCAACAATTATGCTGACTCAAGCAATCGATGATATGGAAAATGGGAGAGGATTTACCTTTATCGATCCGCATGGAGAAGCTGTAGAATTTCTGCTCAAACATTTTCCAAAAGACAGGATCGATGATCTGATCTATTTTGACCTCGGAAATACCGCCTATCCTATTGGACTCAATCCGCTCGAAGTCAGCCCAGATGATAATGATGAAAAGGATGTAGTCACCAATGATCTGGTCGAAATGTTCATCCAGATGTATGGACATGAAATTTTTGGACCAAGAATTCAGGATTATTTTAGAAATGCGTGTTTGCTCCTTATGGATCAGCCAGAGGGCGGTACGATCGTAGATATTATGAGGCTTTTTACCGATGATGCCTTTGCCGAGGCAAAAATCAGAAATCTCAAGGATCCTGTAGTCGCTGCATGGTGGAATAAAACCTACAAAAAAATGGGAGACCGCGAAAAGGCGGAAATTATCCCTTTTATCCAGGCAAAATTTGGACCGTTTACGACTGGGGTCTATGTGAGAAATATCATCGGACAGTCCAAATCAGCATTTAAAATGTATGATGCTATGCAACAAAAAAAAGTAATTCTGATGAACCTCGCAAAGGGTATCTCGTGAGAAGAGACCTCAAAACTTATCGGGAAAATCATCGCCATGCAGGTAAAGCTGTCTGCCCTCAAGAGAGCAAAGATTGAGGAACACGATAGAGTACCCCACTATCTCTATGTGGATGAGTTTCAAAACTATGTGTCTCAGTCTTTTGAATCGATTATGTCGGAGGCGAGAAAGTATAGACTAGGACTGGTCGTAGCCCATCAGTATACCGATCAGCTCAAACAAGAAGGACTCGGTGGCAATATGGATCTTTCCAAGACCATTTTTGGAAATATCGGAAATATGTTTGTCTATAAAGTAGGTGCGCCAGATGCTGAGTTTTTGACCAAAGAATTTGAACCTGAATTTAACCAAACTGACCTTACTTCCACGGAAGCCTTTATGGGTGCGTGCAAAATCTCAATCAATAACCAGCAAACCAGACCGTTCTCGTTTAAGGCGAAGATTCCTTATACTTTGGAAGCCAAAAATAGTCCAGAAAAAGTACAGATCATCAAACAAATCTCCTCACTCAAGCGAGGAACCAAAAGAGAACTCATCGACAAAGAAATCTACTACAGAATTGGAGTCTAAGCCCATAGCGAGGGAAATGAAGCATTGGATCAGGATTTTTTATTTTTTTACTATCTAGGATGACAGAACTGTATGGAGATGGGGCTGCTACTCCTTTCTCGTATCTCTCTTTTATTACCAATATGGGAAAAGCACTGATCACATTTGTGCATAACATCTTTTGAAAACAAGCTGAGGGCAATTACCAGCTCGCCTTTCAGGAGTATTGGCGATGGGTGTTTTCTGTCCTACTCCTTGGTTTTGTACTCAGCTTGGCAACCGTACTCAAACATCCTGGGAGAAGACAACGACAGTCTGTTATCCCTTCTCGCACTGGTATACTCGTGATCCTTGGACTGCTGATCGTGCCACATACCCCCCTCTTTCCCCAGCTCCTCAGCGAAGGTCCTGAGGTCTTTGATGTCGTCTTTCTACCAATATTTTTGGTCGTGATCGTGCTGTCTCTGCTCCCTACTCCAGGTCAATATCGCCCTGATGCGGAGGAGAGGCGCGAAATGAAGAAAGAACTTATAACTGGGAAAATCCGTAGTCTCAGCCAATCCGAGCATGCCTATCCTCTCCACCAACGCATCTGTCACGCGATCCTTGGTCGAGGCTTGGTTTTCGTTTTGTGGATTCAGTGGATCGAGCTTTTTGGTACTTTTGACTATGGAAAGCATTTGGGCGGTGGGTTTACTATTTTTTGATTAGTGATATGGGGGGTATTTATCATTACTATGATCTCCTTGGCTTTTCAGAGCCTCCGCTCTCCATCGACACACCGCATCTCAAAGTATCGCACTTCTACTGTAAAGAGTTCTTCACTCCTTTCCTCTGCTCAGCCTCCAAGAACGCAGCCTTCCGCTCCTGGCAAACGCAGCTCTAGCTGAGCAAGAAAGAAGAAAACCACTTCTCCTCCTAGATAGGCTCTTTTTAGACTCTAAAATGCAGGTGAAGTCTATAATCAGACTTGTTTAGCTTTTTTTGTAGCAAAAATGAAAGCAAAAATCAGACTTTTATGCTTGAGCATCTTGACGCTTGGAATGACCTTGCTCACTAACAGTATGCAAGCATATAACGCTCACTTTGATCCTATGCATATGCCTCAATTTAAGGAGTTTGTCAATGACTACGCAGGAGTACTCTCTCCTGACCAACTCCAAGATCTCAATACTCGTGCAAAAGCCCTCGAGGAAAATTACTGAACTCAGATCGTTACTGTCCTTTTTCCACATAGAAAGGGGCATGAACTCTTTGATATTACCCTCAAAGCTTTCAACGAAAATGGAATTGGAAACAAAGAGAAAAATGATTGAGTACTCCTAGCAATTGCAACTGAGGAAAAGAAAATCAGAATTATGGTGGGATATGGAATGGAAGAAAAAATGCCAGACCTCCTTGCCAAACAGATCATTGAAAGACTCATCAGACCTCTAGTAAATCATGACAAGGTCTATAGTGGAGTAAGTAATTTCTACCAGTATATCGAACCTATCCTGACAAAAGATGAACAAGCACTCCAAGCAGCAGGTATCAACCCCAAAGAATATCATGAACTCACAATTGGAAATGTAAGGTTAGGTGGGTTTAGCGATCTAGAAATGGCTTTGATACTCGGACTTGGATTTGGAGTACCCATTCTATTCTTTCGAGTCTTGATGCAACAAATCCACACACTCCTAGCAAAAAAAGAAGAAATCAGAAAGCTCCATAACTGATGAAAACACAAAACAAAAAGCCCCGAATTCACAGACCTCCTCAAACAACTAAGAAAAAAGCAACGACGAACAACTTGAATCTTACTCCTCACAGCCCTACTGTTTCTCCCTATATTACGAGCTTTCCCAGACCGATTAAGCTATCGACTTTTGGGTATCGTTGGAGGATGAGCAACGATTTGGTCTAATCGAAAAAAGAAAAAAATAAACTCCTGAAACTGGGAATCTTGAAGCGGACGAGGTGGGAGAGGCTGAGGCTGATGAGGATGGAGTTCGAGCAGCAGAAGTTCCTGAGGATTTAGTGGTTGAGGCGGAAGAAGTGGCTGAGGTGGGGCTGGAGATTAGGAGTGGATCAGCACATAGTACTTTACCTACCATCCTTGGCAATAAGCTTCTTGCAATCACAGAGTAAAACACTAAAATTGTAATGCCACCCCCTTACAAAAAGGGAAACACAAGAAAAAATCTGACTTTTTATTTTATACTATCAAAAAATAATGAAAAAAACACGACTTTGGATCCTCCTCTGAAGTATTTTTGGACTTGGATTTGCCATCTATGCCACGCTTACCAGCACCTACAATCAGCTGGTTCAACTAGATGAAGCGGTTAAAACGCAACTCGCACAAGTAGCATCCGTTTACCAAAGGAGAGCTGACCTCATTCCAAATCTTGTAGCTACGGTCAAAGGTGAGGCAAATTTTGAGCAAGAAACCTTACAAAAGGTCATCGAAGCCAGAGCATCTGCTACACAACTAAGAGTTGATGTAAACAATGCACAAGACCTTGCAAAATATCAATCAGCACAAGGAGAGCTAAGTCAAGCACTAGGAAGATTGATGATGATTACCGAAAATTATCCTACCCTACAGGCTAATCAAGCATTTAGTGACCTCAGAGTCCAACTCGAAGGCAGTGAAAATAGAATCTCCGTAGAAAGAATGAACTACAACAAAACAGTGCAAAACTATAATATCAAACTCAGAAGTTTTCCGACAAATCTCATCGCAGAATGGTTTGGATTTGAAAAAGCGACAGCTTTTGAAGCACAAGCAGGAAGTGAAGTCGCACCACAGGTTGAACTATAGAATAGCCGCTTTATGTCTTCAAAAAAAGCAGTACTACAATACTTATTTACCAAGAAAACGCGCTACAATCAAAAAAGAAGGTCAGTTTTTTCCTTCTTTTTCTTTATATCATGATTATAGAGGAGGATTTACTTCTTGATCGAACAGACTCCTCCTGCACAAACAGGCTTATATTTTGGAGTAGGGATTCGCCCCCTGCTCAAAAGAGCGCTATAGATCTTGCACCCTACACAGTACCCCACCGCAGTCTCTAGCCACATAAACGCAAGACAGATCACACAGATACCAAATCACCATCCTCTCAACTCAAATCCAAGGGTCAACACCAGCATCAGACTTGCCATTACCCATCCAATTGCCCAAGCAAATCTTTTCTGGATCGCTCAAACATATTCTGGAGTTTGATTGCTAGTTAGCAGCTTACCAAGCCAAGAAAGCGGTGCATAACGAGGACCTCGCATAATCGCGATAAAAAACTGAATCCAAAACAAGATCACCGTTGGATACAGGTACAGCAAATTTTTGGTCGATTGAACAATAAAGAATGTAACCATTCCAATCAAAAACATAATCCCTGCTGTTGCTCTCACGGCTCTCTCATTAAGTACCCCATAGGGTGCTGGTTTTCACTCAAGCTGGAGATTTGGGATATGTTCACCAATATCGTGCTGTACAATTTTTTTCCATAGTTTTTTCATATGCATAGCTATCATCAACTAAAACACAGCTCCTAACAGCTTTCACTAGGAGTATGTGAGATACTACAGGTCGCTCCTAGCAAAGGCATCATTTTACTGGTAAGCATAGTCGTGAGCTTGAGTTTTTGTTCTGCAGTGAGAGGGATCGCTGGATCTACCTGCTCATCCAAAGTACTCAAATGATCTGCTAAAATTACACCATCCTTGACAAAAACTACAAAAGGTACATACAATCTCTTGCTCCTTGGGTCATTGAGTCCCTCATACTCAGGTAACCTCTCTCCCAAAGTATCCAAAAGTCGCTGATACTCAGGACTCGTAGGTATCTCTACCACGACTTGTCAGTTTTCATCAAGTGTTTTTTTGTCACGAATAGATTTTGGATTGAAATAATAGAGATCAGAAATCTGATTTTCTTGCATCGCGGTAAAGAGTTCAGGAAGCAAATTTCTACACCACGGACAGCTTGGAAATCCAAAATACAAAATTCCTGTCCCCTTGGTCAAAAAGTCTTGAGTCTGCTCAAAATCCAAGGTGTACACCGTGATATTAGTCGGTACCTGCATCTGCACATTACCTTCGATATTAAGGCTTTCATACTCCTCTTTGAACGATTGCGTAGAGGAAGTAAGCTGTTGCACTGGAGTCTCAGGGAGAGATGGTGCTGGGAGGTCTGCATTCGGTGTACATCCTGCAAGCAATACCGCAGTCACTACAAGGCTTAAAAGCGATCATCTTTTGTATATCATCATCTAAGATAAGAGATAAAACAAGGCAACTATAGCTTTTTGCACTCCAAATACAAGTGATTTCCTCGCGGTGGAAAGGTTTGAAGCAAGGAATCTATACAATCTGATTTTCATTCGTATGAGGAATGCGAAGATAGAGCCAATCTAGCTCTTCTTTCCTGCTAAAAGCAATGCTTCTCGGATAGAATGGATTTTTTAGATTAAAACAAGATTTACTCAATCTGAAATAAGATGTATTAGTTTAAAACTGCCTTTTTCAACACAGAACGGTATTTTCCAGATTAGAACACAATGTACTCAATTTAGAATGAGATTTATTACCTCAGAGCGATCTTTTCTGCATTGCAACTAGATTTTCTACACCTCAACTCCATTTGCCAGTTTATGACTATCTTTTCCTTGATCTTGAAGCATTTTTGGATCTGGAAGGGGAGGAAGATCAGCGTGAGGAGGAAGGCGTGGTAGCACGAGGAGCTTTTGCCTTGGTGATCAGACTTTTTCCTTTTACTTTTTGCGTTTTAAAGGTATGCAGGACATGTTCAGCCTCAAGATACGGCAACGTTACAAAAGAAAAATCATCCATCACTCTCACATCATCAATATCTCTCGATTTGACCCCAGCTTCTGCCACGAGGAAATCCACCAGTCCACGAGGGGAATAGCCCGCCTTTCTCCCAAGAGCAATAAAAAGCCTGGTCTTACCAGCAAAATCAAGCTTTACCTCACCAATATCCTGATAGGCCGCAGGATTGAAGCTCTCTTCATAATTGAGTCTCAAAAGTGCAGCAATTACCGCTTCTGCAGGATGCTGTTTGAGCAACTCCTCTACCAAAGGGCTGTATTCGAGGTATTTTTTACCCGCAAGGATAGCCTGCACATCTTCTAAAAGCTGCTCTTTCCTCTTCTGAACAATCAGCTCTGGGGTAGGAATTTTTGCTTTTTGGATATCCGTTTTGGTAATTTTCTGGAGGGAGATAAGTTTTTTGTATTCCTGAGGACTCACAAAACTAATCGCAATCCCGGTTTTACCTGCTCTTCCAGTTCTCCCCACCCTATGTACATAACTCTCAATATCCTGAGGGAGAGCATAATTGATCACATGACTCACATCATTGACATCGATACCTCTCGCTGCCACATCAGTTGCAATCAGAATTTTTATCGTTTTTTCTTTAAATTGGGACAGAATATTTTCTCTCTGTTTTTGGATCACATCTCCATGCAGTCCTTGTGCTTGATAACCTTTTTCAAGAAGTTGTTTGGTCAAATAATCCACATCCAATTTCGTCTTGCAAAAAATAATCCCATAAAAATCTGACTCTACATCAATAATTCTACACAGCGCATGAAATTTATCCTGTTCATTGACCTCAAAATAAATCTGAGAAGTCTGAGCAGTGGTCATCTGCTGATTTTTAACAGCAATTAACTCATACTCTCCCATATATTTCTTGGCAACACGGAGGATTTCTTTGGGCATCGTAGCGGAGAAAAGAAGCACATTTTTCTCAGGATTTGCTTTTTTAAAGATAGCCTCAATATCATCGATAAATCCCATATTGAGCATCTCATCTGCCTCATCGAGAATAAAATTGGAAATCTGACTCAAATCAAGTTTTCCACGATCGAGATGATCAATAATTCTCCCTGGTGTCCCGACGATGATGTCTGCTCCCCTTTTGAGTGCCGAGATCTGCAATCCATAGGACTGTCCACCATAAATCGCCACTACCTTGAGGGATTTGCTCGACTGGAAAGAATTGATCTCATCTGCAACTTGATTTGCCAGTTCTCTGGTAGGTGTGAGGATGAGTGCCTGCGGTTTACCAGTAGGCGTGAGTTTTTCGATCAAAGGAATCCCAAAAGCTGCGGTCTTACCTGTCCCAGTAGCAGCCTGTCAAATAATATTTCTCTTCCCCTGAAGCAAAAGGGGGATCACCTGTGCCTGAATAGGAGAGGGAGACTGAAAGCCCTTTTTTTCAAGAGCATGTAACGTTTTCTCGGTAAGCCCGAGTGCTGAAAATGTTTGTACCATCAGTATCAAAAAATCTGACTAAAAAAGCAGCTATTTTCTCGCCAATCAAGCAAGAAAAAAAACGGTCTTTTCAAAGCCAAATCTGGCTCATCAATCACCGTTGTCTGCGAAAAGAGAAGAGAAGCACTTGAGCTTTGAAAGTAGTAGAGAGTGTAGTGATTTGCTGGGCAATAGCAAGAGAAAGAGCAATTGTACGAATTTTCAATCAAAAAGCACCACTAAGTGATCAGCGAGAAATCATAGTTTAGCTCTAAAAAGATCATATCCCTACTCAAGCGTAGTATTGCTTTATTGATTTTTGGAGGGGAATCGCTATAGTCAAGTCAGTTTTTTATCTTTTTTTCTCATCTGCTGATGAAATACAACAAACCCTTTCTCATCATACTGATTACACTTTTGGTGCTGGTCGGTGTCGAGTCCTTTATCTCCTATATTGGAAATCATAACTACTATGCAGGGATGCTCTTTGCTGGCAAAAATATCGCACTGATTATCGCAGCGTTTGCCTGTGGGTTCCTCCCCTTGCGTTATCTTCATGCAAGCAACAAGCCTCAGCTTCTGCCACTTCTCATTAGAATCGGTGCAGGGCTTGGGCTATTTTCAGTTATCCATATACTCTTGAGCAAGGCTTTGCTGAGTGTTTGGGCGATTATTCCTCTCCTCTTCAATACCCTCCTCCTCTACACGATGAGTCTCCTGATTATTGGTCTCCTCCTGATTTTAGGGAACTGGATCGTGAAAAAATCAAGACTCTTTGATACGCTCGGATGGTGAGAACTCCTTTTGAGTTTTGGGATTGGTTTGGTAGTATTTTTGGTGGGCATACAGGTAATTATGGGGCTTGGATGGTTTCAGGGATGGTTATTGTGGGGAGTAGTAGGAGCGATGCTCGGACTTGGATGGTGGCAGCGTAAGCATCTCCTTAACGCTCAGCAGAACTTTGACCCGCATCTTGCATCACTCCAGCAGCTCCTCAAAGGAAAATGGGCTTGGATCGTGATTATTCTCATCTTGGCATCGTTTGCATATTACTTTTTTGGCTTTGTACATTCCTATATTCCCTATCCTACTGCTTGGGATGCCAATCATGAATATATGTATATTCCCAAGGTCATCGCTGAGAGTGGAGGGATTTTGCGAGGCAATACTGGACCAGCAGATGGGATGCCATATCTCTGGCATTGATTTATCGCCTTTTGCTTTGCGATCTGGCAACCACTCACAGCTGTACTCAATATCTCAGCTGATACCTTTGCCATCAATATGAATATTATCAGTGGGATACTGGTCTTGCTGTTTGGACTGGCGGTGATTAGGGAGGTTTTGCGTTATTTTGCTGATGAGCGTGAGAGCAAGGAAAATGAAGAAAAAAATCTGACTGCTTTTTTTGTAGGGCGAGGACTCCTCCTACTCTGGTTGACCAGTGGAATGGGGGCTTTCCTCCTCTTTGTCGACAACAAAACCGATATGGGGGTACTCAGTCTGGTAGTGATGGCACTTCTCGCTGGATGGAAATTTCTCAATCATTACAAAACCTCCTCCCTCAACAAAACATACAAGGGACAAAGATCAAAGATATTACTTATCCTCTCTGCGGTCTTTTTTGCCTTTGCAGTAATGGCAAAACCTACCGCTTTCATTGATGTGGTGGTATTTGGGCTGGTATTGGTAGGGATTGGGATCAATGGAGTAACCGCTTTGGGTGCTGGGATTGGGATGCTCGGAGTATTAGGCATCATTCAGCCGCTCTTTACTTCTGCTTTTCTCACTCCAGTACAGGGAAAAATCCTTTTGGGAATTGGGATCGTACTGGTACTGATCGGACTTGGACTTGCACTCTGGCGTAAAGCAGGCAAGGCAATCAAACGAATAGGTACTATCAGCCTTTGGGGAGCGATCTTACTCTTGAGCATCATCATCTTCAAAGCCCCTCGAGTAGCGATCAAACAGTCCTACTCTCAAAATCTCGAACTCAAGCCTCTGTTGCAAGCTACCTTGCTCGGACATAGCGAGAGACGCTGAGAAGAGGCTCCACACCATCAAAAACATCAGCATTCTGAACGCTTTCTCCTCGCACAAAGCAGTAATCTTGCTACTCTCAATGCCCAAGAAGTCACTGACCTTGCTCAGCTCGATAGACTCAGTCATAGACTCAGTTTTACCCAATGTCAGGCACAAAGTTTTGATAGCAAAGAACTCTCCCGTGGACTTCAGAGCGCTCCTGGGAACACCACCAACGAGGATTTTGGAAGGTATGTAGGATTTGGAGCGAGGGAATTTCCCAAAACGGGACTTGGAGGGATTGTCCTCAAGCTCCTCTTCCGAAATACTACTGGCTGCTATGGGCGAGATACTGATGGACTACTCCTCTGTCAGCATCGTGAGGCTATCAAGCATCAGCACCTTGACCAGCTCGAGCAACTCGCTATCACTCTCAGGAAACAGCAGCTTGCAAATACGCTCTTGGATAAGGAGTATAGTCCAGCTCTCCAACTCCTTACGATCTTGCTTGAGCAAGCCAAACAGGGACATGATCTCAGAGATGCTTATAAAGCACTTGAAACCTACTACCAAGAGCATAGCATCGTGAGTAGTGAAAAAAGCGTAATGATCCCCTACAGATATATCGTACTATTCAACGCTATTTTCAATCGATCCCTCCAAAATCATAGTAGCTACTACACCGACATTGGGCTGATTTGGCTCTTTGTCCTTATATTGCTCATCGGTGCAGTCCTCTATGCAATCCTGATGAGATACTGGCAACTCCTCTGGGGCAGTATGGCGGTCGTAATTGGATGGGTCATTTGGTGGACAATTGCTGCTGGAATCGTATGGTATGGACTAGGATTGATCGTATGGTCAATTATTATTAGTTCGCTCCTCTGGCAACAGCTTCATCAGGATGCCAAAGCACAAAAAAATACTGAACTCTTCGCACGAACCCTTGCACTCTTTGGACTCTACTGTGGACTGCAGGCAGCCTTCAATTTTGCGAGAATTGCCTCACAAGCGAGCGATGGTCCCTTTGCCTGGTATAGGTCAAATGTAGGAAATGAACAGGTTTGGAGTGATCAAGGTACTTTTGTAGATAAAGTGAACTATAGGTATGGTGCGGATAAAGTGTTTGCGTTGCAGTTTGGTCAGTATTCACCTTTTTTGCAATATGTGGCAGAGAGAAACAATAGTGAGGGGATTTTGATCGCAGGGACCTATATCCAGTATTTCTTGCACAATCATCACAATATCAGGATGGATGGATTGCTCAATTGGCTGTGGGAGCAGTTTTCTGATTCCAATAGCTGTAAATCTTATCATAGACTCAAACAGCAACAAGTTAAATATCTTGTTATCGACCCTAATATCGGAACCGTAGGTAGAGCTGGTCAGGGTAACGAGACTCTTTTCCACAGATTTTTTGCCAGGCTGGATGCGAGTGAATCACAGATTCAGACCCCTGGTGCGATGACCATGCTTACCCAATTTGCACAGGAAGGCTATCTCAAGCTCATCTTTACCAATAATATCGGTGCCAAGTATGCCTTTAGTCTCAGCGATGAAACACTCCGTGAATCCCTCGGCAATCTCAGCCAAGAAGAGCTTGTCCTCCTCAGGGCAAAACTCGCAGTAGCAAAATTTTTCATCACGGAGCAGGATTTCTCGCTCTTGCAGACGATCTTTAGTCTCTTTCAGAGTAGGCTGATCGGAGCTGAGGGGATCGAAGATGTAGCAAATATACTCCAGAGGGCTGTGGATGGCGAGAAACTGATCAAATATGCGGAATCCTTTTTCAATGGCAAGCTCCCTGATATGAGCAACCTCAGCCTTGATGAAAAGCTCGTATTGGTGCAGTATCTGGGTCTCGTAAGAACCTTGAGTAATGAGCCAAGTGAGGGCGTGCTGATCCAGTTTCTCCAAAACAGTATCTTTGGAAGCAGTCAGATCATCACACTCGAACTACAATAAATCCCCTTTTCCCAATACCTCCCCTTCTCTGAGGGAACACCTGCATTGAAAAGGGAAGTGTCAATCGCAGGGAACCAAAACAGAAGAGTCAGCTTTTTTTGGCTCTTTTTCTTGTTGGAGAAAGCGTGAGCATCGATGAGACAGAGCTGCAAAAAACTCGCTGAAGATTTGCAAAAAATAAAAATCTGACTATACTTGAGGGGATTTAACTCCTAAAACAAAAATCCAAAATGACAGCTCAAGAAAACTTTCTCCAAAATACTTCCAACCCACAAAACTGAGCTATCAATCATCTCAATGATGAACAAAAAATTCAGGAAATTTTGCAGGAACAGCAAAAACTCCAAAACCTCTACAACGAAGTCGTAGTCTATATTCAAGAGCATCAAAATATGAGTGCCGAAGAGATGCTCAAATATCAAAGCCAGCTCAAACAGCTCAGTGAATACTATCAATCCAATCAGGAAAAACTCAAACTCCTCGGCTATTCCAACCTCCAGGTCAACAAAGATGTCGTCATCAAAAAAGGAGCCAAGACCAATATTTCGGTCAAATCAATCTTTATGGGCTGTGGAGCGATCATCTTTTTTCTGGTAATCGGATTGATTTTTCTCTTTTACTATTTAGTACAAAATCCTTCACAGTTTAGTGGCTTGGGAAGCCTCGGTATCACGCCTGCTACTGCCAAGTCTTTGCTGATGGGAATGACCTTGACCGTGATGCTGGTGATTTTGCTCTTGGCAATTGTGATCATCATTATGAATGTCTACAAGGCTTTTACTGTCAAAAATAGACCCAAAGGCTGGTATTATGGAGGAATTGTCTTTGGGGTATTGATTCTCTGAGTGGCACTAGGAGCTGGTACGAAAGTACTCGGTGAAGTGAGTAAGATTCAGGTCGATAGTCTCGCCAATCCTGAGGATGTCGTACTTGCCTATGCGATGGCACCTACACCAGAAAATCCAAATAACAACCTCCCTATCGGAAAAAATTCAATTCTGATCGCACCGATCAATAT
Source organism: bacterium (assembly GCA_030528665.1). The sequence goes on along the minus strand of JAUMYK010000017.1, from coordinate 8,797 downwards.
CCCTTTTAAGCTCCTCAAAGGAAACTATGAACGCTACCTCGAGCTTAAGATAGGGAAAAGACATATTACCTCGCTTCAGCTCGACTGTGGTAATGAGAGAGTACTCAACTACAATCCGCAGAGTGATTTCTTTCAAGGAGCCTGTTTTTATACCCAGAAAGGGAATTATCAGGTACAGCTCCTCGTAGGCTATCAAGGAGAGGACAATCAAACCCAGACCGCAAGCCTTCCGATCAAAATGATCCCTATTCTCTCGGAAATTACGCTCAATGTCCCAGCAGACAAAAAGCTTGAAAAATCTGAGAATGAATATATCATAGGTCCTGTACCTACGGAGTTGAGCTTTAATGCGGATCAGATTTTTAGAGATTTAGGACTCAAAAACTACCGTATCAACTGGGATGGAGATGGAGATGGCACTACGGACAAAAGCGATGATAGCAACTTTGTCTTTGCCTATGAAAAAGCTGCCGTGCAGTATCCGAGATTTAGTCTTCCAGATGTCAATGCAGACCTCTTTTTCTCCTTTCCTCTGAGGGTCGAAAAATCACTTACTCCTGTCTGCAACTTTGATTTTACTCAAAAAAAGGTGAATGACTATACGGTAGGAGTGAGCTTTTATGATGGAGGGGAAAGATTTGTCTCAGACTATTCCTACCTCGTATTTGATAGCACGACCAACCAGCTCCTCGATGAACTCAATGGAAGAGATATGGGGATGCTCTTTGACTATAGATTTCCAGGCAAGGGGATCTACCTGTTCAAGATGAATTTTATCACGAATGAAGGGAAAAAGTGAAACTGTGAGGGAGAAGTCAGACTCATAGACAAAGCCTCCTATACAGTAAATTATGAAGTCCTTCTCTCCACCCCAAGAACCCCACTCTTTCAAAAACTCGATCCCAAGCCAATTGAGAGCAAAAAGCTGATCTCACTCACTGAGGTGCCGACCAAGATCAAACTCAAGCTCAACTCCATTGATCCCAAGACCTATAATTCTGTGGTGAGTGTCTTCTTTGATGGGAAACCGATTGTCGAGACCATTGATAATGAATATCTCTTTGATGTGAGAGACTCCAATGAGCATCGTATTCTGATCAAGATCGAGGATAAGGTGCGTGGACTCCTCTATGAAGAAGAATTGAAAACCCAGATTGGACTGGATGATATCGTTGGTAACCTGAAAGTCGTAGGATCCCAGTCAGGTTTCTCTCCGTTGAGTGTTACCCTTGATGCCTCAGCGACCAAGCTCAATGACCCAAGTGATGAAATCGCCTATTTCTCCTGGGATTTTGGAGATGGAACAAGTCAAAACAATCTCTCCAATGCCATCATCAAACACATCTATCACTACAATACTGAGGAAAACAAAGGTATCTTTAGACCAGAGGTAAGCATCTTTACCAAAAAAGGACGCTCGTTGACCTTTGGACTGGATGAGCCTATTATTGTCAATAAGCAGCTTATCAGCTTAGAGATCAGTTCTCCTTCTCATCCTGCCCAGGAAGCCAGAGTCGGCGATCGTGTGGTCTTTGCTCTTGATTTTAATGGATTGCCAAAAAAGATTCACTGGTCTTTTAATGAGGGAGAACAAGCGATCTCCTGTGATGGAAGGGAATGTATCGAGATGACCAAAACCTTTGATCAAAAGGGAATGTATATGGTCAAGGTAAGTATGGAGTTTGATGATGAACAGACCGTTGAGCAGCGTCTTCCTTTCAAGGTAAGATAAGCTCAATTCTGCACATTTGAGCATACACGGAGTGCTTCCTTATGCGAGGGAGGCACTTTTTTTATTGAGCCATCGTGGAGATTGTCTGGTAAGTGCTGCTTGGTCTTGAGGATTGAGTAAAAGGAGTTTGACCGCTTCCTCCAAAAAAATAGTATTCTGACTCCCCTTGAACAGGCATATCCACCTTCCTTGTTCGTGTTCCAAAAATTGACTGATCCACTCCCCCACTTCGGAGGCGGACTGACACAGCTGGAGTTGCGCTGGAGAAAATCAGATTTTGATCAGTTCATCTGCGAGATATTGATGCATCGAAGTCCCCAGAAGTACGACCTGATCTGCACTCTGCTGGACATAAGCAGCCAAAAGGCGATGCTCGGTCTCGGTAAGATCACCCAACTCTCTCATATCCCCCAAGACAAGCATAATTTTTCTCGAGTCAGCAAGGGATTTTTGGAGTTGGAGGGTAGTATCGATCATTTTTCTCATACTGAGAGGAGAGGCATTGTAGGTCGAGTCTAGCAAAATACTCTCATGTTTCCCAGCAAAGAGGTTTGCTCTCCCAGGCTGCAAAACAAAAGAGAAGCCTCCAGCCACAAATTTCTCCATATCAAGCTCACTTGCTGTGTATTTGAGATGCAGAATCTGAGCGATCGTGAGTGCTACGCCAAGATAGGCATAGTTTGGATTGCTGAGAAGATTGGTCTGCAAGGTGTAATGCTGCTGTTTGATCTGCAGAGTTAACTCGACTGGCAAATTCGCATCGTGACTATAATGGATCGCTGAAAAGCTAATATCACTGATCAGCGGCTCACGCTCTGTTTGATACCAAAAGACATCTCCTTTCAGGCTTCCCTCCAATTGTTTTGCATAGTGGTCATTGCGATTGAGAAAGGCAATTTCTCTCGTATTTTGAATCATCTTGACCTCCTCCTGAGCGATCGCTGTCGGGTTGCCAAACTGCTCAGAATGTACCGCATCTATCGCGGTAAAGACGCCGATATGTGGCTTATTGATACTCAAGAGAAAATCCATCTCAGCTGGTCTATCGATCCCATACTCCAGTACAATCAGGTCATAGCCCTTTTTACCCCAAAAGGCTTTGTACAGCGCAAGCACTGCTGTTTTCAAAAAAGTAAAAATCTGAGGCTCCCAGTGTTCCACCTGCAGCATCGAGAGCGAAAGTCAGAGTTCTCCATTGAAATTTTTGGGAGAGGTGTATATCCTCAGATGAGGAAGTGCTTTTTGGAGGGTTTGATGGATGATCATACGGCAGGAAGTCTTGCCTACGCTACCATTGATCCCAATCGTAAAGCACTGATGCCTCGAGAGATAACGCCTTGCACATCGCCCCAGATAGCGGTAATACTGAAATAAAAGCCAATTTTTGAGCTTTTGCATAGGAAAGCGTGAGAGGGATAAAACTTGTCTCCTCTAGCATAGATAATTGCTCCCGAGATGCAATGATTTTTTTCCTCCTCATTTTTATGATTGCATTTTGGGAGGATTTGACTACATATAGGGAGTCAGATTTTTTTATTTTTTTATAAGCAAAAAGATGAAAGTTTTAGTGCTTAATAGCGGAAGCTCATCGCTGAAGTATCAGGTTTTTGATATGGAAAATCAGAGCGTTTTGGGCAATGGACTGGTTGAAAGAATTGGCATCCCAGGCGGAAAAATCACCCACAAAACTCCCAATGGAGACAAAATACCTTTTGAGCAAACATTAGAAAACCATGAAGTTGCTCTGCATAAGGTCTTGGATATTTTAGTAGCTCCAGAGTATGGTGTACTCTCATCACTCTCTGAGGTGCAAGCAGTAGGACACAGAGTCGTCCACGGAGGCGAAAAGTTTAAGGCTTCAGCGCTCGTGACTCCAGAGGTTAAAGAAGAACTCAAAAAACTTATCGCACTTGCTCCACTACACAATCCAGCCAACATTATGGGAATTGAGGCTTGTGAAAAGATTTTGCCTGGAGTCGCTAATGTTGCCGTATTTGATACTGCATTTCATCAGAGTATGGAGCCAGCACACTTTCTCTATGCGCTCCCTTATGCTTGGTATGAGAAATATCAGGTAAGAAGATATGGATTTCACGGGACTTCTCACAAATATGTCTCTGAAAGGATGGCAGCAATTCTTGGAAAATCAGAGCTTAAGCTCATTACCTGTCATGTCGGAAATGGTGCGAGTATCGCTGCGATCAAAAATGGCAAGGTCATCGAAACTTCAATGGGATTTACGCCACTCGAGGGACTCATGATGGGAACCAGATGCGGAACCATCGATCCTGCCATCATCCCCTTTATGATGAAAAAAGAAAATCTGACTGCTGATGAGATTGATACTGTAATGAATAAACAATCAGGTGTCCTCGGGGTATCTGGGATTTCAAGCGATCACAGAGATATTGAGACAGGATTTGCTGAGGGGAAAGAAAAGGAAACGCTTGTTATGCAGATGTATACCAATACAATCCTGAAATATATCGGTAGCTATGCAGCATTGCTCGAGGGCATAGATGCAATTGTCTTTACTGCTGGCGTATTGGAAAATTCAGTCCTCCAGAGAAAGCTCATCGCTGAAAAACTGGGATGGCTTGGAGTGAAATTTGATGCTGGTTTAAATGATTTTAGAGGAAAAGAACAGGCAATTACGAGTGAGGATTCTCCAGTACCGCTCTGGGTAATCCCAACCAATGAGGAACTGATGATTGCAAAGGATACCTATGCTTTGGTAGCCTAAGGAATGGAATTTTCAATCAGGATTTAATTTTTTTAAGGAAATGCTTGATTTCCGTGATGGGAATGGGCATTTTTTTTGATTATCTCAAGATGGACTAGGGACTTACTCAATTTTATGAATATAATAGAGCTGATCATCACTACTATAGCTACAATGATAGCTCCCATCTGCTTGCAATGTCCAGCTTGCTTGCTCTCCTTTGCTTATAGAGGCACATAGATGAATATCATCCAGCCTTTCCATCGGCGTAGAGGTTCCAATACCCTGCAAGGTCTGTACTGTATCCAATCCTCCTCCACTCCCTGGGCGAGTATGATTTGCGGTCGTAGGTAGTGCCAAGACATAATTGGCATGCGTAGCTCTTTCCATCTTAGCAACTAAAATTGCCGAATCTCCACGAGATGATTTAACTTTTTGATAGAGATACTCCCCTGCTACCAAGGAATATCCTCCCCATCGGTTATGCACCCAAGATCACGCATTATCCCTATGAAACTGAATATGCGTGTGAATCTCTACCATATTCTTTTTAATCGGATCTCTAGGAATATCTCTAATCCAGCCTTTTATCTCATCTGGTAGCCTAGAAGCACTCCCCCACATCTTGCAGTATCGATCATCAATTTCACAGTCTAGCAGGGGGAACTCTCCACGACTCTCAGCAAATACCTGCACTGCAGCGGCAATATTACGCAGATCGGCTTGCCTCTTGACATCTCTTGCCTTGGCAATCATCCCCTGAATCCTTGGCAGAATCGCCATACTCAACAATCCAATAATCATCACTACAATCAGCATTTCAACTAAGGTAAAGGCTTTCTTTTTTAACATCGATATCGGTAAGAAAATAAAAAAAAGACACATAACTCATAAATGTGCCTCGCAAGCGACAACCTGCTTTTCTATACCGAAAAATCAGTCAAGCTATGTGTCTAACTTACGGTACTGAAAAACAAATCACCGCTCTTACAAAAGAGGTGAATCATAGTGTGCTTGCGAGGCAGTTTCACTATAACTATCTTGCAGCCAATAGCAAGCATATTTTTCTCATCTCGAAATCGACCTCACGCGTTCCTCTTCTCTATTGCCTCTCTCCGCATTATTCCTCATACAAAAATCCTGATCAAAAACTTGCGAAATCCTATGAAGTCAGTATACTTGAGGAGAAAATAAAACAAAAACCTGAATTTTATCCCTTTTTCTGCTCTGATGAAACGACTTGCCAAACTCTTTCTTGCACTGGTCAGACTCCGCTATCACATCCAGATCAAAGGGCTTCCCAAGTTTGATCCCAGATACAACTATCTGGTAATGCCAAATCATATCACACATCTGGAGCCGATGATCATCCGATCACTCCTCGCTCCTCAAATCAGGCTGAGACCTGTCGCTACCAGTATGTTTGTGGACAAACCGATTTTAGGCTGGATTTTTAGAAAAATTGGAGTGATCGCAGTAGAGGAGGCGAAACTCAGCACCAATGAACAAGAACTCAGCCACAAACTCAGTCAAAGTCTCCATCAGGTCGAAATCGCACTCCAGCAAAAGGATTCTGTACTCCTCTACCCTGCAGGACAGCTTGCTGGTCAAGGACTGGAATATCTCGGCTGAAAAAAATCTGCCTATCTCGCAAGCCAGTCTGCACCTGAGCATACCAAGATTATTTTGGTCAAGATTCGTGGACTCTGGGGAAGTATCTGGTCTAAAGCTCGAAATGGTCAGAGTCCAAACTTTTTTCTTACTCTTGCTAAAACCCTTTGGTATGGGTTGGCAAATGGGATCTTCTTTGCTCCAAGAAGGAAGATCAGTATTGAGTTTAGTGAGCAGACTGAATGGGTAAAACAGCTCGCACAGTGAGAACTCAAAAGCTTTAATCAGGCTTTGGAAGATTTTTATAACGCAAAAGGAGAAGAAAAAGTCAATTACTATCCTCACTATCTCTACTTCAATGATACAAAGACAAGAAAACTTCCCTTGCAGATTGTCGATTCTATAGCACTCCTTGAGCAAACCAATAACTATGATACCAAGCTGTTCAAAGCTGAGGTGATCAGCAAGGTTATTGACTTTATCAAAACGATCAAAGAAACTGATCCTGAACAAGAGATTAGCCTTGAGAGCCATCTGGTTTTTGATCTGTTTTTGGATTCCCTCGATATGGCGGAACTCAAAAATAGCATTCTTGTAGCATTTCCTAGTGCATCCAATACACCAATTCTCGAGCTTAAAACCGTAGCAGACCTTGTAGCTATGGCAATGGGGATCTCAAACAACGAAGCTGATGATTTCAAGCCTTGTGACTGGAATATCGACCAGCTCCCTGAGCAATGGCAGATCGATCCTGAACAAAATATTTTGCAACATTTCAAAAAGCAATGGAAAACTGATCCTCATGCAAGTCAGCTCTATGATCAGCTCTTTGGACTACAAACAAGGAAAGATATTGTACTTAAAGCACTGCTTATCAGTAATTATCTCAGATCGATAGAGGGTAAACATATTGGGATTATGCTCCCAGCAGTGGGAAGTACCAGCATCTTGCTCTTGGCGAGCTATTTGGCAGAAAAGGTACCAGTGATGATGAATTGGACGCATCCTGAGCCAGCTTTTGATCACTGTGTGCAGTTTTCAAAGACCAAAAAAATTCTGACTTCTAAAACTTTTTTCAACAAAATCAATATCGAACGACTCAAGAACTACGATTTTATCTTTTTGGAGGAGCTGCTCAAATCCATTCCTCTCCATCGCAAACTCAAAGCCCTGATCCAAAGCCGATATTTTCCGCTTCCCAAAAAGCTTGATCCTACCGCGGTAGTCCTCTATACTTCGGGGAGTGAAGCCCTTCCTAAGGCGGTTCCTCTCAGCCATCATAATATTATCTCCAATCTACAAGGCGCACTAGCGATTATGCATATTCAGCACGATGAAAAGCTGTTTTGCTATCTCCCGCCGTTTCATAGCTTTGGATTTACGGTCAATACCATCCTCCCTTTGGTAACTGGACTGAGAAGCGTAAACACTCCAGATCCCAATGACTCGCTCACTGTTGCAAAACTCATCGCACATACACAGCCAACGATGCTCGCAACCACACCAACCTTTTTGAGAAATTTGATGCATATCGCTAAACCAGATCAGCTTTCTTCGCTTCGTTATGTGATCACTGGAGGAGAAAAATGTAGTGAGTCAGTCTTTGAAAAGTTTAAAAACCTGATCCCTTCTGGGAAAATCCTTGAAGGCTATGGGATTACCGAATGTAGCCCCATCATCTCGATCAATCCAATTGAACAACAGAAGGCTCAATCTGTCGGTATCGCTATTGGCAACTGAAGTATCAAAATTCTTGATCTCGAAACCGAACAAGCACTTGCTCCTGCTCAAGAGGGAATGATCTATTTTACTGCGCCAAGCGTGTTTGATGGATATGAAGATGCTAGCTTGGAAAGTCCTTTTGTAGAGCTTGAGGGGAAAAGGCGGTATAAAACTGGCGATTTAGGCTATCTGGATAAGCAAGGCTATCTCTATATCACAGGGAGAAAAAAGAGATTTCTCAAGCTTGGTGGGGAAATGATTAGTTTGCCGTTTTTGGAAGGACTCTTGAATGAAAAGTATGGCAGTGCTGATAGTGCTAATCTCGCAGTAGAGGGAAAGGAAACCGAAAACGGGATCAAGATTGTACTCTTCCTCGTAGATCTCAAACCTAAACTCTCGGAAGTCAACCACTATCTCAAAAGCAAAGGCGTCAGTCCCTTGATTCAAATTGATGAGATCAAGCAGATCGGAGCATTGCCCCTCTTGGGGAGCGGAAAAATTGACTATAAAGTTTTGAGAGAAATGTTGGAATAAGACATTTGACTCCACCTGTATGCCTCCCATCATCCTAGCTCTCCCGCACGCAGTTGCGGGGAACTTGATTGCGTCATCCTGAACTTGATTCAGGATCTTAATCAGCAGAAGAGATTCCGGATCAAGTCCGGAATGACGAGGAGATGAGAGAAAAAACTCCCCCTGTCCTGCGGACATCCCCCTCATCGAGGGGGAGCTTCCAGTATCCAATCCTATAAACTGAGTCCTCCCTCGATGAGGGAGGTGCTGAGCGAAGCGAGGCGGAGGGAGCTTTCTCTGCAGTCATACACTCCCCCTGTCCTGCGGACATCCCCCTCATCGAGGGGGAGCTTCCAGTATCCAATCCTATAAACTGAGTCCTCCCTCGATGAGGGAGGTGCTGAGCGAAGCGAGGCGGAGGGAGCTTTCTCTGCAGTCATACACTCCCCCTGTCCTGCGGACATCCCCCTCATCGAGGGGGAACTTCCAGTATCCGA
>JAUMYK010000016.1 GCA_030528665.1 bacterium | reverse complement strand
CCACGCGTGCTGGACATCAGTTCTCATTAGCAAAAAGATGGCAGCTCCCAACTGTCCGTATCCATCCTACGACCAAGCCTGCAGATTTGGCGAAGTATTGGAATATTGTAGGAGATTAACAGTTGTATGTGCCAGAAGAGGTGTTGAAAAAAAATGGGAGATACACGTACAACCTTTGACTTGACTTTATAGCTCCTTAGTGTATATCTCTAGGGAGCTTTTACCTTTTATAATAATGATGAAAAAAATCTGACTCTTCTGCCTTTTTTGCCTAGGAATGGGTGGATGCCTATCCCATCCTACAACTCCTGACTATCAAGTTTCTAACATATATCTTGATGCCCAATCCTCATGAGAACTCCTCAAAATAAATGATGAAAATAGCCCTAACCAAGTGCATACAACAGTTGAAAATAAAGAGTCTCTACTTTTTTTGATCAACAGTGGAAGGATTGAATTGTTTCAGATCAATCCTCAGATGTCTGGTTTTGAGCATAATCTCCCACTTACCAATGATTATACTCGAGCTATTGAGGAACTTCCTCTTCATTCCCATAAAAGAGATGTAGCTTCTTTTCAATGCTTTGATCAGGAAGAAAGCTGTGATCCTCAATTCTTACTTGGAGGAGAAGATGAACACTGGCATTATCCACTAGACTGGGAGTATCTTGCGATTGAGAAATCTCAGTTGCCAAACTATCTCCCTTTGCAAAATATGGGAACACAAGCATATTTAGGCATATTGGGCTATAGCAGTGGACACCTCATTATTCCTCCATTCAAATTTCCTGTTGATGCCAAGAGTATCCGCTTTACACAGCAGTACCGCTTCAAAAAATTCCCAAATCCCTATACTCAACAGAGCTTCTCTCTCAATGATCAAAACACTCAACTTCGCTTTGTCAATGGAGATCAATACTATACCAGATACCTTGCAGATGATCAAGATCGAATCTATTTTGCGCCAGATCACTTTTCACTAGCGAGAATCCCCAAATATACAGATTTTCAGCTTCTAACTCAATCCTGAGGCATGCGTATTACAGCAAAGCCATGAGTTCTTTTGCAAGATTGATGAACAGATTGAAAAGATAGAGAAGTACTGATTGAATGATTGGCTGGTAGTATTGCGGTTAGCTACCAAGATGGGAAGATCTTTCTTGATTATGACTGAGTGATGAAGCGATTTCCTATAGATAAAGAGAGCATGGAACGAAGAGAATACACTACTCCAGGAGAAACTTTCTCCCAAAATTATACCCTTTCAGATAAAAATTATCATTATCAGCTCGTTTATTACCAAGATGGGGATTACTATGAGCTTGAGAGGATTGCAAAATAAGCTTTGAAATACCTCAAACGCTCAAAAATAAACATCAATCTGATCGTCAATGGTCAGATTTTTTGCTTTTTATGGGATCAAAAATTATTGATGTGCTAGACAATTTTTTTGGAAAAAAACTTGCAATCAAAAGACATTTCTTTATTATCCCAAATCGCTTTATTTTTTTGCATATTTAGAACACAATGAATGAAATCAAAAAAAATCTCAAAACTCTGACTCAAGCCACACAAGCACACGGATATCGTTTTGGTAAAGCGGTGGATAAAATTGTAAATCTCTGTACCTATGGGGTAATTCTCTCACTGGTTGGGTATATGATCGCAAGGATTTTGAAGAGTTTTGCTCAGATTTTTCAGGCGATTTTTTCTGGAGTAACTGAGGGAGGTATTGCTGGATTTTCAGCTCCAGAGGAGGCTTTGCATACCGTTCCGCTTACTATTATCCTCGTAAAAGCCTACAAAGTACTCCTCGAATACGCAAAAACCCAGCATGTCAATCTCAAATATGTCTTGGAAATTGCAATTACGGCTCCTGTAGTAGAGATTATCTTCAATTTTACGGGATATACAAATGTGCAGCTCATCTTTATGGGAGCCTTTTGTGTCATTATGACCGTACTTTATCTCTACTTCTACAAAACGATCAAGGAGGTAGAGGTTGACTATAGCAAGCAACATGAAAATCATGATTAAAAAACAAGACAAATCTGATCTCAATAAGAAAATAGGCCGCCTATATGCGACCTATTTTTTGTAAATATTTTTGATAGTATTCTTTTTCTAGGAGGAATACACTCCGCTTAGTTTTTAATCTCGCTTCCTGTTGAATAAAGTAGCTTGGGGATTGTTCTTTAAGGTATCGGTATTCGATACTGTTTTTTTCGAGCTCCCCCTGCTGGAACTTTTTGAGCAAAAGGAGTTGATCATCATAAAAAGCAATCCAAACATCAAGATAAGCACTATTGTGCTGTAGCATCTTCCTGATCCTCCTTTGAAAATAGAAATAGTCTATCACCAAAAACAGGAAGAGAAGGAGAATAATGACTACTCCGATTAAGATGATCCAAAGCTCAAAAGTAAAAAACAAGCTACAAAGACATACGAAAAGAGAAAGAAAGCTTACCCAAAGAACGATTCTCCTCCAAAATTGCTGGAGGGATAACCATTTTTCTAAAGTGTAATCTGAATACATAATTATTATTTTTATATTTTCTTTACTATATCAAAATCATCTCCAAAGTCAAGGAGGAAAAACGCTTGCTTTGAATCTTCTTTTCTCTATGCTAGAGTCAGATTTCATTTTTTTTCTCCTGATGCGTACTCAAGATATTAGTCATATTCCTCATACTCCTGGTGTATATTTCTTCAAGGATCACAAAGGAGCCATACTCTATATTGGAAAGGCAAAAAACCTGCATAAAAGAGTGAGTCAATATTTTAGCCCTGGATCGGTATGGAAACAGGAAATGCTCCTGAAAGCTAAATCCATTGATTTTTTGGTCGTAGAAAACGAAAGCGAAAGCCTCTATTTGGAATCCAACCTTATCAAAAAATATCTCCCTCCGTTCAATAATATGCTTAAGGGGGCAAATGCTTACGCCTATATCAAGCTTACCAAACATCCTGTCCCACAGCTTTTTATCACTAGGAAAAAGATCAATGATGGAGCGACCTACATCTGACCCAAGCATAATACCAAGCAGCTCAAAAAATTTCTCCAGTACCTTAGACAAATCATCCAGTATAGAACCTGTCCTCTCACTCAGTTTAATCAAAAAAAACTCTGTAGCGACTACTATTTCAAGCTCTGCCAATGACGATGTGCCTTAGCATTACCACCAGCAGAGTATGGCAAGCAGATTGTGAGTTTTTTTAAAGGAGATACCCATCCTATCAAAAAAAAGATTAAAAATCTGATGCAAGAGGCGATAGATCATGAGCGTTTTGAGCGAGCAGCTAAACTCAGAGATATTTATCTCCAGATCGACCAGTTTACTGAAAAACAGACCGTAGAATTTCAGTCAAATACAACTACCACCTTGCTCCAGATTCGTGAGATTGGTGAGTGGAGATGTTATGTAGTGCTCAACTTTTTTGAGGGGAGGCTGATTGATGTGATCAGACATCACTTTATCGGTGAGGATATCGATCAATCTACTATGCTTGCCAGTCTTGGTTCAGAATTTTGAGATTTTTTTGCTGAAGAAAAGCGATATAGTACGCATCATCATCGTTGGAGTAAAGAAGAAACTGGGCGTATTCTCCAGCTTTTTGATAACTTTTTTGATTCCTACCTCCTAGGGCAGACACTACAGTGAGGAGGCGCGATGACTCAGCTACTCCAGACCTTACAAGATCGTTATGGACTTGAGCAGTTTCCTTATCAGATTGAATGTTTGGATATTTCGCATCTTGGGGGGGAATGGACAAGTGGCGGACTAAGCTGTATGGTGGGAGGACTCGAAGAAAAGCGTGGCTATAGAAAATATAAGATTCAAACTGCTACAAACGATGATTACCTCTCACTCAAAGAAGTCTTGCTGAGGAGGTTTCATCTTGATACCCCTCGCTGAGAAAATGCCTTTATCCCTGAAAATTTTGAAACTGAGAGAGGCGCTAGAGCAACGCAGCAACTCCCAAATCTCTTTATCCTTGATGGAGGAAAGGGGCAACTGAATATCCTCAATGAGTTGATATATCACTACCCACACTTAGCAGGACTGACTAAAACAGTACAGTTTGCAGCACTTGGCAAGGGAGAAGCAAGAAAAACCGCTACCATAGGACAAAAAAGCAAAAAATCTGAACAAATGGTAGGGGAAAAACTGTATCTCTGGAGAGAGGGGGCTATTGAGAGTTATGATTTGGTCTATGATGAGGCGGATAGGCTGCTGATCAAGCTCAGAAATGAAGCACATAGATTTGCTAATTACTATAGAAAACAACAAGAAAAGCTCGCATTCAATACAGCAAAAAAGCAGGCAACTCGCTCCTAACATAGACTACAGTTTCTCGTGACTGCTAGGAAAGCTATAAATATCATCAGACTTTTAATTTTTCTTTTTTTGGGATAATGAAAACGATTTTGATTTTTGATTTGGATGGGACTTTGATCCAATCCAGTGAATACCTCGACCATATGATCTCCGAGTATCTTGAAACCCACTATCATGCTGATCCTGAAGCGGTAAGGTATTATTTTAGTAGTACTAAGGGGACTGCACTCCCCATTCAGATTCAGACTTTTTTGCACATTGAGGCTGAGGAAGCCCAGCATATCGCAAATACGCTTTTTGCTCAGTTTCAGCAGGGAGAGATGGGGCGTTTTTTCCCTGGAGTTATTGAGGTTATCAAAAGACTCGCTCAAAACTATACGCTTCTCCTCTCGACTGGTAATTCAACAGCCTTTGCTCGTAGTAATCTCCAGAGCGGAGGTATTGAGGACTGTTTTGCGGAAATATTAGGGAGTGAGAGAATTCCTAAAGGGAGTGAGCATCTCGAGTATTTTATCCACAAGCTCGATCTCCCTCAGCTCAGGGAGCAGGCGATCTTTATCGGCGATGGAAGCAAGGATAGGCTCATCGCTCAGGAAGCTGGGATGCCGTTTATCCATATCGATAGCTATGGAGAGCAGGAGTATCAGGATCAGTACCATATTTCCTCAGTAGCATTGATTGAGTGAGTTTTAGCTCAAATTCAACAGGGATAGGCTATTTCAGAACAAAAAGCTAGCAAAAAAACTTGCAAATCATCAGAAAATCCCTACATCTACTAGTGTTTATCCTTTAAAAATTATCAGACAATGAAACACAGAAAATGTACTGCAATGCTTTTGCTTCGCCTCTTGACAGGAGGACTTTTTATCTATCATGGATGGCCAAAACTCTTTGCAGCTTCTGAAGGAATGGCTAACTTTGTAGGAAGTGCATTTCACAATTTAGGACTCACTTTTCTTTCTGCTGAGACTTGGCTTATGCTCTTGGGGATCGCAGAAGTTGGAATTGGTGTAATGATCGTACTTGGGCTTTTTGTCAGCTGGGTAGCACCAGTTTTGGTAGCAGTAATGCTTGGAGCTATGCACACATTAGGATGGGGAGGAAATGAGGGATTTAAAGGTATTGAACTTCCTTTTATCCTCTTGGTAAACCTTGTGATTATTGCAGTAGGTGGAGCTGGAAGATATGGCATTGAAACACTTTGCTGTAAAAAATGCTGTGGAAAAGAGAGCTGCAAAAAAGATAAATCGAGCTGTGAAGCTAATAAAAAATAGACGATAAGCTCAAAAAAAGAAAAAAAGACTGACTTTCATCTTGGGTATCTGTCCTTTGGAGGAGTCAGTTTTTTCTTTTTTTCTTGGTAAGAAAAAATGTCAGCAACTAGCTCAAGTATTACTCAAGATAGCTACTGACATCGAAATGGTTTTACTAAATCTTCCCATATTCTCTCCATCTTTTCCCAAGGATAGAAATCAAACTCCCAAAAATAAAAACGAGTAGGAGTATGCCGAAGGGGAGGTGGAAATAAAACAAGATAAGCGTGCTAAGTATAGCAACGGCATAAAGTAGACCAAGCAACCCAAGAGGAAGATCATACTCTACTAATGCGAATCCCACAAAAACCACTCCAAAGACAAAGATTATAAGGCTTCCTGCCCAAACCCCTGATTGATTGAAGGGTTTTACAAGTTTGGGAGGATTCGTTGTATAGAGGAATACTTGTTTTTCTGCATTATAACAGATAAATTGTACCACTTTTTTTCCCTAATAGTCAGCTGAGTCTGCCTCCTATTTTTCTAATTTACCCAAAGAGTCCACCTTGCTGGAGTGTAGTCTTGGATAAGGTCGGAGCTGGGTTCTGAAGTCAAAAAAAGTTTTGAAGCTGATTTCGTCACTCGATCAAAGGGATTCAGAGTTTTTGAGCTTTTTGCAGTTTGGAGCCTGGCTTGTCTCCAATGAGCATATAGTGTGTGGTCGTGAGTGGAGTCTCATCATAGGAATATCCCTTTTGCTGGAGCTGTGCGATGAGTTGACTCCTTGAGAGTGGAAAGGTACCTGTCAGAGAGAAACTTTTGTTGTTAGCTTGGATTTTCCCCTCTTCTCCTGCCGCAAAGCTCACTCCTGCTTTTTCCAAGGCTCTTAAGACCTCTAAGATCTCCTCTGATGCAAAGAATACTTGAATCCCTTCGAGGATCTTGGCACCGATACCATAGAGGGCATTGAGGCTTTCGCTGTCTTGGAGGATATTGAGCATTTGATTCAGGTTTTTTACCTCTTTTTGTGCGAAGTGCTGAGCAAGGTCTTGAGCGGTTTTTTTGCCGATATTGGGGATTCCGAGAGCATTCAGGAGTCTCCATAGGGGCTGAGTTTTGGAGCGTTCAAGTTGGTTTACAAGCTCGGTGATTTTTTTCTCTCCAAAATTTGGGAATTTACGGAGCAGGACTTGATTATGCAGTTCAGTCAGGCGATAGAGATCAGCTACTGAAGTAAGTAATTGCTGTTCAACCAAAAGCTCAATCATCGCCTCGCCAATCCCACTAATATCCATCGCATCTCTAGAGACAAAATGCACAATCTTTTCTCTGATCTGTGCAGGACAGCAAGGATTGGTACAATAATAATGAATATCGATATTATTAACTGGGCTTTGACAGGATGGACAGAGCAAAGGTGGCGTAATAAAATCCTCGCTCCCATCCCTCCTCTCTTTGATCACGCTCACAATATAGGGAATCACTTCCCCACTTCTCTGCACTCGAACAAAATCGCCTTTCTTGATCTGCTTGCTCTGAATAAAATCAAAATTATGCAGACTGACCCTTGAAATCTTAGCACCGCTGAGTTGTACAGGTTCTAGATTGGCTACTGGGGTAATAATTCCTGTTCTCCCAACTTGGAAATCGACAGAGAGAATTTGGCTTGTTACCTGCTGGGCAGGGAATTTATAGGCGATAGCTCGTCTCGGATGATGTTCGGTCGCTCCTAGTAACTCACGTACAGAGATCGAATGAGATGGCGAGGGAGCTGCAAGCTCAAAAAGTCCTCAATGCTGATCAGATTTTTGAGTTTTTTGCTCCAGATCACAGAGTTTGATTACAAGTCCATCAAAATCATAATCCTGCTCATCAAGAAACTGCTTGATCTTTGGATCCAGACAGAGACTTATGACCTCTTCGATAGTTTGGAGTGTTTTTGCCTTGAGAGGGAGTTCAAAGATCGGAAGCCCTAGTTTTTTGAGATCAAGTGCTGGATCTCCCTCTAAAATATCATATACAAAGCAGGTCAAACCTCTTTTGGCAACTTCTGTGCTATCTAGAAGTTTGATACTGCCAGCGGCAGCGTTTCTCGTATTGGAAAAAGAAGTTTGTCCCTGAGCTTCTCTCTGATGATTGAGCTGATGGAGCTTGGATTTAGCAAGGAGAATCTCTCCTCTGAGTCTAAGCGTATCAAGATAAGCAATATGCTTTGGTAAGGAAGTGATAGTACGGATATTGGCAGTAATATCCTCACCTACCTTTCCATCTCCTCTGGTAATCGCCTGAACCAATTGCCCTTGATGGTAAATAATTTCCACACTGAGACCATCAAATTTAGGTTCTATCCTATAGTATCGATCAGTTTTCCCTTGTTTTTCAAGAACTCTCCTACATCTTGCATCCCAGTCTCTCATATCCTCAGCACTGTAACTATTTTCTAGTGATAAGAGCGGAAAACGATGCTCAGCTTTTTGAAATCCTTCAGAGAGTTGACCAATCAGTGCTTGGGTTGGGGAATTTGAACTGATCAGATGGGGAAAATATTCTTCTATTTTTTTGAGATAAGCGAAAAGCGTATCATACTCCACATCTGATATGATCGGCTTGGCATCGATATAATAGAGATGATTGTGATCGATCAAGGCATCCACGAATTGCTGATAGCGATGAGGCAACTGTTCAAGAGGTAAATCTTGAGGATTGGGATTTTGCTTGATAAAAAGTTGAAGATGCTGAGTTGTTGTAGCAAGTGTCACGATGCAAGGAAAAAGAAATAAAAACCTGCTCCCTATCATAGCAAAATCCTCGTAAAAGGCAATTATTTCTTCTTGACTTTGGGGAGAAAATTGTTTATATAGGGATGGTAAAATAAAATTTTTTTAATTTATAAATTTTTTCAAGCTATGCAAGAAAGAACACTCATTATCATCAAACCTGATGGTATGCCTCACAAAGATGAGGTCATGAAAAGAATCGAAGCTGCTGGCTTCAAAATCAGCGCTCAACAAGAGCCATTTGTAGCGACCAGAGAACAACTCGATGGACACTATGAAGGTATTGGTAAACTCAAAACGAGATTTACTGAAAAAGGGATCCCACAAGTCTATGAGCAGGTATTGGCTCATATGATGAGCGGCGTACTCCAGCCGATGATTGTAGAAGGAGAAAATGCCGTACAAGGCATTAGAGATTTGGCAGGTGCTACGAGACCAAGCCAAGCCGCTCCTGGGACTATCAGAGGAGACCTTGGAAAAGAGCTTGAGAACGGCGACATCCACAATGTCATCCACGCGTCTGCTGATGCTGATGAGGCCGCGGCGGAAATTGCGCTCTGGTTTCCAGAGAGCTAATCTTGCTCAAAAAAATAAAACCTGATCGTACTGGTCAGGTTTTTTCTCTTTTTTGATTGATAAGTGAAGGCTATTTGCCTATATAGGCATAGGTTCCCTTATCTACTCTAGTGAAATCATTTCTATACTTTTGGAGATTGAGGACTACGGTATTTGGACTGACCATTTTTTCTCTGAGAACTTCTTTAGCGAGTTCTTTGGCAGTCATTGGTCTTCCATATTTTTGAAATACTCTGATCAAGATATCTCTCACATTTCCACCCTGATATCCTCGTTCTTTGAGTCCATAGAGTCCAAGCCCAAGATTGACAAAGAGATCACCATTTTTTACAAGTTCATTGTGTACCGTGTTGACTTTGGTTACGACATTTGGAAATCGTTCCAAAATTTTTGCTGGAAGCTCTTGATAGTGGGTTGGTTTGTTGAGCCTTCTCATAGTGTAGAGGATTTTGAGTTTTACCGTTTTAGGATTGATATCTGAAAAGGTAGTTAGTCCGATCTTTCCATCCAAAATCATAATATCCTTTACTACCTGAAAAAAATTGATATAAAACAAATCATTTTTCAAAAAGCCAATATCTTTAAACTCATCTACAAAGGTATCCTTGAGCAAGCTGATAAATTCGTAGAGATCCTGACTCTCACCTCTCTCTTCAAAATGCTTTTGGCTAAAGAGTACCATTTTGATCAGTACATCCTCATAGAGTGGCTCAATATAAAAGGATTTTCCGAGGTTTTTATTTCTCTTGAGATGGGTAATATCAAAATCCGATACTAAAATCAGCTTTAATTCTTGTTTTGAAAATTTGAAGAGATTTTTGTTGATGATTTTCGAAATCAGAGCATCTTCTCCGAGAATACCTCCATGAACTTCTAAAATTTTTTTGCTCTCATCCAAAACACTCATATAGAGGTCATTTCCTACGATCAATCTCCTAAATCTCATCAGTGCTTGAGTCTCGATCTGTCTGACTCTCTCTCTGGTAAGAGCATAGTCTTTTCCAATTTTTTGGAGTGCAACCTCCTTGCCCCCATCAAGTCCAAACTTTCTCATCAAAATCAGTCTCTCTTTGGGCTTACAGTAGATGAGAACATCTTTGAGATTGGTTGATTCTATATCAACTTTGATTTTTTTATCATCCATTTTTACGTTAAAGCTCATCTGATCAATAACAATAGGGGTAAAATGAGATATTTTAGGGTACAACAGTCATCTTTCTCAAAAGAGTATAAGAAACTCTAGAGGAATGTCAAGCATATTCTCTATAAATTTGATTTTTGTTTTTGTCTGAGGGAAAAGAAAGGACTATCCTTATTTTTTCTCTTTTTACAAAAATACTTTTTAGACTAAAGTCAAGAATACACGCAGAAAAAGACACCCATTTTTTTGAAAAAAAAAGTTTTTTGACTATACTTAGACTGATTTAGTTTATAATCCTATGTGGAACTGATGTTGGATCGTGTCCAAAATATCGTTTATGATACCAATTATACCGCTGTAGTCGCAGAAGGAGGTTTTGTGCTAGATGTACAGTCAGATTCCACGCTTGTTGCTCCCAGTGTTGAAGAGCTGAGTGGACAAGCTGATGGAGAGCAGAAAAAGCCTAAGTCTCGATTGGATAGATTGATGGAAAGTCTAGGACTTGCTCCTTCAGCTAAAACATCAAAAAAAGAAAAAAAAACTGATCTCCCTCCAGCAGAACTCCCTCTCGATCAGACCAAAAGTCCTTTGGCACAGCAGGTAAAAGAACTCCTTCAGCTCCCTGATGCTGAATATAGTGATCAAAAGCTGACTTCTCAGCTCAGGCAATATATCAAGGAAGTCGATACGCATTACAATTCCCTCCTCTCTGATTACAAATCGCATATTGCTCCTTCGTATCGAGCTTTTGGCGTGCAAAATTTCAATGTTTCAGGGATTTTAGGCAAGACCTATTATACCCAGGAGTATCCGAGTTATATTGATATGCTGTGGACCAGAGATATTATGGCGATGCATTCCAAATGGGATATGAGTTTTTATCTTTATCCAGAGGATGATAGTGCAATTCAATCAATGCTGAAGCAAAAAACTACGCAACTCAAGGCAGAACTCTCTGATGCAATGCAAAAGGGAATTACCATTGATAAGGAGGTAGAGCAGCAGTATCGTGATGTGGAAATGATTAGAGAGAAGCTTACTACCAAGGAAGAAAGGTATTTTGAATTCTGAAATTATACCACGATTTATGATCATGATGAAGAAAAGCTCAGAGAAACCTGAAAAAAATTTGAACAAAAAATTGCTGGATATGGAATCAGAATTAAAAATGCTATTCATAGAATGGATGAGGGTTTTACCGCAAATTTACCGATCTGCTTGGATAATCTAGGAATAGTGAGAAGTGCCGTGACCTCATCGCTTGCTGCAAGTTTCCCCTTTATCTCAAGTGATCTGGTTTCAGATACGGGGATTTTGTACGGTATCAACTCGCATACGGGTGGGCTGGTTATTTTTGATCGCTTCAATTCGAGCCTCCCAAATATGAATAGTGTGATTCTTGCGACTTCTGGAGCTGGTAAATCCTTCGCTGTCAAGCTCGAGATTCTCAGGTATTTGCTCAATGGGGTAGATATTATCGTTATCGATCCTGAAAATGAATATCAAACGCTCTGTGAAAAGGTGGGTGGAACCTATGTAAATATTGCAACCTCTTCCCAGCAGTTTCTTAATCCTTTTGATCTTCCTCCTATGATAGAGGATGTGGAATATGGTAAAGGAGATCTCCTTCGTTCTCAAATTATGAATCTTGTTGGTTTGATTCAGATTTTGATCGGTAAATTAGGAGCTGAGGAGGAAGCGCTGCTAGATAAAGCATTACAAAATACTTATGCCCTCAAGGGATTTAGCTTTGAGGAAGATGATTATACTGGTAAGCAACCGCCTCTGATGGAAGATTTGATGAATGTCCTCAATGGAATGCATGGAGGCGAGCAAATTGCACTCAAGCTCTCTAAATATGTAACAGGAACTTTTGGAAAACTCTTCAATAACTATACCAATATTGATATCAATAATGCTATCACGGTCTTTAGTATTAGAGATGTAGAGGAGGCACTCAAAACTCCGGCAATGTTTAATGTGCTCAATTTTATTTGGTCAAAAGTGAGATCAGTCAAAAAACAGCGTCTTCTCGTTTGTGATGAGGCTTGGATTATGCTTCAAAATGATATTTCCGCCAATTTCCTTTTTGGATTGATCAAAAGAGCTAGAAAATACTGATTAGGAATTACGACCATATCGCAAGATATTGAGGATTTTATTCGTAGTCCTTACGGTAAACCGATTGTATCCAACTCCTCTATGCAGCTGCTCCTTAAACAGTCTGTTACCTCTATCAAATCACTCAACCAGCTCTTATGATTATCAGAAGCAGAGCAGCAAAGGTTAATCTCTGTAGGAGTTGGAGAAGGTTTGATCTTCGCGGGAAATCAGCATGTAGCAGTCCAAATCCTCGCTTCCCCTTATGAAAAACAGTTTATTACCACTGATGTTAAAAAACTTTAATTCCTACTATAGAGCTACTATGTCAACCAATACTTCTAGAACACAATTTGAAAAAGCCAAGAATGCCGCTTTGAAGGCTTGAGTTCATTTGCTTAAATTAACTGAAAATACTTCTAAATTGCTGTATGAAGCAACCAAAACAGCAATGTATGGAATTGATGGTACTGATAAATGGATTGGAAGTAAAATTAAGACAAACAATAAATATATGCGTATGATGAAAAACCATTTGCTCAAAATTGCACTTGTAAGCGGTATGCTCGTCTATCAGGGAACCCGTAGTGATGCTCCCTCTACACCTCTTCCTGATCAGAAACAGCCAGAGAAACATCTTGTCTATGGAATCGATGTATCTCATTTTAATACCTTTGATGTCAAGAAATTAGCAGCAGAAAACAAGCGTTTTCGTGATGATACTGATTCTCTGACTCATCCCAAGGAGTTTATTATCCTGCGCGCTACCCAGTGAGAATGAAAATATTTAAAGGGTAAAAAAGCAGGTCAGAATCTAAATGATACTCAATTTAAAGAATATTTCTCACTTCTAAATCACTACAATCTCTCTTGTAGTGATCAAAATGACAAAATTCGCTTTGCTACCTATCATCTCTATGTAACCAATCATGATGCTAAAAAACAAGTTGAGAACTATTGGGAAACTGTTGTTGCTACGCTCGGAGAAGAAAAAGCCAAAAAGCAGACTCCCATTCTCGATATTGAAATGGACGACATCAAAAAACTTGATGAAAAAGGCAGAGACAAACTCTTTACCGACCTTTTGGAGTGGTGCAAACTCGCAGAAGAAAAATTTGGACAGAAACCTTTGATTTATACTTCCAATAGTGCAGTTGAAGACTTCTTTAGACCAGATTATAGGTTTGATGCGTACCAGTTTTGGGTTGCTTCCTATGGCAATAATGATATTACGCCTGCAAAGATTCAAGAGGAGTGATGAGGAAACATTCTGAATGCAAATGATGTAGTTCTTCATCAATTTACAGAGAAAGGAAAAGTTGCAGGAATGGGAACCCAAGCTAAACAACAGACTGATATTAATGTGATGGAGCGTAAAGATTTAGATCAATTTACCAACCTTTAAAAGCAGATGGAGCAAAACAAATCGTATTCAAGTACCGTGATCCTCTCAGCGCTTTCAGCTCTGCTCTTTTTTGCTCCCTTTCTCTCCAGACAAATGCAAGAGAGGAGAGAGCAGTATAGCCAAGCAGAGATTGATTTTATCACTTCTCGAATAAGGGTTGGTAAGACAATGCTCTATCTGCTTTGTGTGTTTTTTGTTTGCTATCTTGGAGCTTTGGGACTCAAGAGTCAGCAACTACTTACTCGAGCCTATCTAGATGCGAGCTTGCTTTTTGTGCTGATGATAGGGGCTACGATCCTGATTATCCAAGGAATAGGCTGGATACCTGCTCCTTTACAGCTTGCTGCTCATCAACGCTCTGCACTTCTCAAAGCCTTTATTCCTTATGGGAGTACAATCCAGCGATTTCAGCTCCAAAACTATCAAAAACCCAATCGATGGCTCAAAGAAGCCCAACTCTGGCGACTGGTTCTGCTGATGGTAGCATTATTCTCTCCAGTATGGCAACTGGCAGTTGTATTACTCTTTATATGGTCTTGGAGAGTAGTTAGACTCTATTTCGCACAAGATGAAATCCCACAGCAGCTCAAATATCTTTTGCATCAGAGCTATTATAAGTATCCTGAAGAACTCCTGATCCTACCACTCAAATACTTCAAAAACAATCAGAATGCTGAGTCCCAATCACGATCCACCTCATTACCAAAGCGAATCGTGCTTGTGCTTATCTTCTTGCTGGTGATAGGATGAGGATTGCGAACACGATATGCCCAGCTCTGGCGAAAAGCAGTAGCTGTGATCCTCCTAGCGATAAGAGGAATCTTGATCCGAAGATATGCTTGATCCTAATCAGTTTTCCACCTTTTTACCCTTTGATCTCAGTAAATGAAAAAGCTTGTACTTACGCTCTTGATATTCTTGATGGGAGGACTTGGCTTCTCTCCTTTGCTGCCTGCTTTTGCAGGTGGAGATTCAAGCAGATCATCATGAACTTGAGAGCAAGAAAACTTTAATTTTGGGATAGCGATACAGGAAACTACCACAACCATTGAGAAGCATATTGATGGGTGACCTTCAGAGCTATTGGTACCAGATAGATTGCATGCAGTGTTTATTACAAAAGTGATTGATGTGGTCTTCCCGGTCTTGATCGTAATTGGGGTTTTGGTTGCTATGGTAGGACTCTATTCACTTTTTACCAATCCTGAAAAGACGAAGGAAGGGATGACCATGATCCTCTCTGGAGTGATTGGTATTTTATTGATGTATAGTGCAAGGTATATTAGTACCGTGATTTTTTCAGATATGCGAAAGAAAGGAGAAGCGATTGGGCATGGGGCCATTAAAGCATCTGAGCTGATTACGACCCTGTACAATCAGGTTTTCTTCCCATTTCTGAAGTTGGCTATTTATCTTGCACTCGGAGTATTGGTAGTGATTATGATGACGCGTGTGTTTACCTATATTACCTCACAGGAGGAGGATGTCAAGAAAAAAGCCCTTGGTGTCATTACACGAACAACAGTTGGTATGCTGATTATCTCAGGAGCTAAGCAGATCGTAGAGGCGATCTATGGAAAGCAAAAGGAGGTATTAAATCCCGATCCGCAGAAATTGGATCAGATCGGAACGACCTTGCTCAATCCTAAAACCATTGATATTATTTTCCAGATCCTCAACTGGGCGCTTGGGCTGATTTCCTTTATCCTTTTGGCGATGATTATTTACCAAACCTACAAAATGCTTACCAAACCTGATGATGAGGAAACCTTCAAATCACTCAAATGGACGATTATTTATGCGCTTTGAGGATTGATCTTGATCGGAGCAGCCTATCTGGTGGCAAACCTCTTGATTATCAACTAAAAATTGACAAAAATCAGATTTTTAGATATACTTATGTTATCTTTACCCAGCAGACAAAAATACAATGAACAACAAAATACTTCTCAGTACTGATACGATGTCGAGCTATGGACTCGATATGATCTTTGAAATGGCTAAAAAATGCTGATATGATGGTATCGATCTGGCAGTACGAAAGGGCTTTGATGCTTGGAATGAAAACTATGTCAGAGCCTTGGTCAAAAAGCACGAATTGCCAGTATACTCGCTCCAGACCTCTTCCTCACTCAATAGTAAGGAACTCAACAAGGTGCTTGATCTCTGTGTAGCGACCAATTGTGATCTCGTGACGATCAATGCACCCAAGTTCTTTGATTTCAAGGCATATTCATTTATCGCAAATAATATTGGCGAATATCAACATCAAAACCCTGATCTTCATTTTGCTATTATCAATCCTGAGGACAATAATATTTTTGCTTTGCCGATTCCTGCATATCGTTTTAGCAATGTGGTGGATATTGTCAAAAGGTACAATTGCGCACTCGCACTGGATATTGCTAATATGGATATTGAGGATTTGGAAGGCAATTTTGCCAATAAATTGGATGATTTTGCTCCCTACCTTGCTTTAGTCTATGTCTCAGACAAATCCAAGTCTGGGAAAACGCATCTTTTGCCAGGAGAAGGGATTTTGCAGTTGCCATCCTTCCTTCAAAAGCTGAGAAAAGCCTGATATGCTCGCCCATTTAGTGTCAAGCTCGATCTGACCAAAGATGAACTCGCTGATGCTGATAAAGTTGAACTCCTCTTGACCAAAACCAAGGAATATATCCAAAAATATGCAGCGTAAAAGCTCAATGATGAAGCACCTAGACCTCTTGTACCCCTTACTTGTCTCAAAACAATCCAGTCCTCCGCTGGATTTTTGTGATCTGCAGTGGAGAAAAAAAGATGCAAACCCTCTTGAGAGAAAAAAGATGATAGCGAGCTTTTGAGAGGAAAAGGAAAAAAGAGAAAAAAATCAGATTTCCCTTTTTCTTTTTGGATACCATTGAGGTATTCCTCAAACATACGCAAACCTCGTGTTTAAGAACCTTGATTGCGAGGATCAAAGGTAAACATATAAGTAGGTTTGAGTCTCTTATCACTCAGCCAGTTGTTAGGAATGGAGAGATCATTACCGTCTTGACTCTCGAGTTCCAAGATTTCGGCGACATAAGAACCACAGTTAAAACTCTTGGATCCTGTTTCACGCTTTCCGATCACTCCCAAAAGTGCATCCGTATTGCTATAGCTCAGCTGATCCTGTTGTGAAGCAAGCATTTTGACCCTTTCTAATGCTTTTTTTCTCTTTTCCTCAGGAGGCGTGGTCACGATAATATCAGCAGGATACTGTTGCAGATACTCTAGGAGCGAAATATCTGACTCGACTCCTCCAGTATTTGGATTGCTAAATTTTTGTCCTGTCGAATGGGCAAAGCGAAGAGGCGGTCATTTTTGAGTAATTACAATGACATGTGTCATATCCACATCTTCATCACTGAGATTTTGCAAGAGCTTACCACCAAAACCTGCATCCTTTTTATTAAGCAAGAGAACACTTCCTACCTCTATTTCTTGAGCGAGTTTTTCTTCAAATTTGAGTTCAGGTTGATGACGAGATTTTTGTTCATCCTTGATGATACTGAGAGCTTTAGTATAGGCGATTCTGCGTTTGGTACTAGAAGCCGTGCTACTATGGAGTTCAAATTGTTCTCTGAGAAAATTGAGTTCAGCATCAGATTTTTCTTTGAGTTTTTCAGCTTGGAGGCTTGTTGCTATCTCCTGAAATTGGCTAAAAAAAAGCTGAGAATGCTGATCTCAAAAGATCGTAGCCCACAAGGCATTAAAGCCTATTTCTATCGCTTTCATAATTTCTCCTCTTTGCAACAATTCTTTGATATTTGGAGTTGTTGGATCATTGAGCTTCTGATTGCTTTCTATCTGATCTTTGATAGTCGTGAGAAGTGCTTGATTGGATTGGAGCTGTTCATGAGTCATACCAATTGTGCTGGCTACGCTATTTTTGAGCTGATTGAGTTCTTGCTGAGGAAGACGAAGTGCTTCTGCTGACGCTGAGGGGCGGTTTGGAGCTTCGCTGAGCTCTGGTGCACGGTTTGAGAGCATATTCATCACGAAAAGGAGGGAAATAAAAATCTCTTTAAGTATACCTTTTCTGCTTCAAAAAGTCAAAAAAATCTGATTTTTATTGTTTTTTTAGCGTGCTTGCTCTTGGAGGATCGCCTTGTATTCTTGGATGGGATGTATAGTATGGATCAAATATCCCTTGTATCTAGGCGAGGGAATTTATATTGAATATACCAGTACTATGCTTGCACATCATACACGATATATGCTATTGCTACGGAAAATACTCAGCTTGCTCGGAATGCTAGGCTTGGGGATAGGAGTGCTGATCAGTAAACCTCGGTCTCGATATGGGCTGTATTGTCTGATAATCGTTGTACTAGCCTGACTCTGGAGAGGCAATAAAAAGATAGCTATGCTGTCAAAGGGGAGGATCAGATGTTTGTGGATACTACTTATGAGTCAGATCATCTGGGCTATAGTAATGCTGGTACAGGGCTATATATATTTTGATCACTATCGAGATCCTAGTTTGGTATTAGGATTTCCTTTTGCAAGTTTCCCAGCTCCAGAATGCGCCTTGTGTGGTGAAGATTATCCTCCTTATGAGACATTCTTGCCTATGATGTGAAATCTGCTCTGCTACTGTGGGTTAAGTGCTATTGTGCTAGCATTTTTACCCTCTTCTCTACTAAAGCAAAAAAAGCGACTGTATAGTATCGCTTTCCTCGCACTGATAAGTATGTTTCTGAGTTTTGGAATCTTGGCTGTCTGGTATGACTAAGCTTGTGTTTTGGTAACTTGACGACTAGAGACTGCTTCATAGCCAAGTTGACCACAAGCCCCTTTTGCTTCCCTTCCCATCGTATCACGGACAGTTACAGTAATGCCACCATTTTCTAGGATTTCTTTAAATTTCCAAATAACTTTCCTTTCACTTTCCTGAAGATCGATAGCTGGATTTTCGTTGTACGGAATGAGGTTGAGATGAGCAAGTCTGCCTTTGAGAAGTTTTACAAGTTGATATGCCAGTTCAGGCTTGTCGGTCATATCTTTGATCATAATGTATTCATAAAAAATCCTATTATCAGTAGCCTTTACATATTCATCAATGGTCTGCATAAGTTCATCGAGAGGATAGGCTTTCCCAATTGGCATAATCTGGTTTCTAAGTTCTTGATTGGGTGCGTGAAGTGAGATTGCAAGCTTAACATCCACTTTATCCTCAATCAATTTTTTGATACCAGGAATAATACCGCAGGTAGAGATAGTGATATGTCTTCTACTCAGCGAGAGACGATCTTGCTTGAGCATAATCTCCAAAGATTTCCTCATATTTTCATAGTTCAAAAGCGGCTCTCCCATACCCATAAATACGATATTTCTTACAGCATAGTTGCTTCCATCTTCCTTTTTACCAAACCTTTTTTTCACATAATTGTTGGCAAAGAGGATCTGAGAGATGATCTCTTCCCAGGTCAAATCTTTTTTAAATCCTAATTTACCTGTAACACAAAAAATACATTGCATAGCGCAACCTACTTGTGAGGAAATACATAGCGTGATACGATTGAGCTTTGCCTTCCCATTTTGAACATATTTTTCATTTTGCCAGTGATACATCAGGATTGCTTCAATGATATTTCCATCTTTTGTTTTGAAAGCAAATTTGGTCGTGTCTGATGCCTCTACTACTTCTACCAGTTCAATTGCTAAAAGTTGAAAATCTGACTCGAGTTGAGTTCTCAGATCTTTGGAGAGGGTGGTCATCGCTTCCCATTCAGTATTTTGATTTTTGTAGATCTCGTGAAAAATTTGTTTAACTTTAAAGGGCTGAAGCTTATGTTCTTTAGCTCGTTCATTGAGTTTTCCTTCATTGAAAAGTGTAGGTTTTGCATTGATCATTGCTGAGTGCGTTTTTCTTCTAAAACGAAGATGAGTATAGTAAATTCCTCAGAAATAGCAAAAGGAAATGTGAATGCTTGATTTTAGATGATACTTGTGTACTATCTAAATTGATTGTTTAATTCTAAAAGTTAGCAATGAAAGAGTATATACTATGATTTTGAGTACTATTTTTGATGATGTGAGGCATAATGCAGCCTTATGCAGCTAGCAATCTGAGTTTTGAAGATTTGAATGCCACTACGCATACGATGCTTGCACAGCGCCATCACTATGCAACTACCTTAGAGCAATTGAAGCAGCTGTTTCATACTTGTGCTACATCAGCTCCTCCTGCTATATATCAAGGACTATGTCAGCAATGGATGACTGAGAGTTATCCTCTTTTCCAAGAGCGTATCCCTGTACAGAGAGCTGAAATAACGCTTACAGATCAGGATATCCAACTCAGAAAGCTAGCAACCAGAAAGTTGGAAAAAAGGTTCTGGTTTTCTAAAAGTGATGGAGGGAGTGGTTGTCCAGAGTCAGGGAAAATTTGGCTGGATAAGCGAGAGTTAAAGATTCCTAAGTATGGGCTTCAGTCCGAGTTTTGGTATTTCAATCCTACCAAAAATCCCAAAAAAATTCTGACCTCACCAGTGTGTGATTACACTCCAAGCTTTAGACAAATTATTCCTCTAACAGAGCGAAAATGGGTCTATAATAATAGTATTAGAATCCCGCTCCGAAATGCCATCACTCCTGATTTTTACCATACTTTATATGCGGAGTATGCTACACCTGAGCTAAGTACTGAGAGCAGCATAGCCACGATTGCTGCTGCCTATCAAAAAGTTTATGCTGATGTCTATGAAATCCCAGATACAAAAGTCAATGCACAAAAGCATTTTGAACTCTGGATGGATCAAATAGCTAGCTGGAGAAAAGATCTACCTCAAAAACAATGGGAAAACATCGTAAATGATTATATTACAGAAAAAGAGATGCTCGTAGATGGGACAACTCTCAGGTCTTATGCACAGCAAGCTGAATGGTCGAGTTTGAGCTGAGATTTTAGTCAGAGTTTTTGAGCTTGACCTCAGTCTCCCCTCTATTTTTGTACTTCAAGTCGTATGTTTATGAATGCTCCTGTAGGTTTGGATAAATACAAATGACGACCGAGTGAAAAATCAGACTGTATGAAATTGATAGAGCAAAAGTGGGGTAAAGAACCTTTCTATGGACTAACACATATTATTTGGAAGAAGAAAACGCCACAAAAAATCTGAGTCTATATCAGATTTGGAAGAAAAGACACTACGCTAACCATCAACTAATATATTCCCTTCGCTCAAAAAAGAGCTTGATTTCAGTGCTTGAGTGAGTATAGTCAAAAAAAACTTTTATTTTCCTCTATGTGCCTATGATAGCAAAAAAAACTCAAACTCGAGGAGAAGTTGAGAAAAAAAAGGATATAAAACAGCCAGCTTTTTCTCGTAAGAGTCTCCGTTCTACGCCTCCCGCTCCAAAGGAGAATCAAGTACCTACACGAGTTATCCTTATCTTTATTTTTGCACTTGTATTTTGTTTGTTTGCCGTATACAAGGTATTTATCTATGGTAAGGGCTATAATTTCTCTCGAGCTTCGGAGAAAGACCAGAACTATAGCATTGATTTGCTCGATTCCTCTCAGGCAGCTCAAGATGCTTCACTAGCAGAGACACAGCAGTTGTCAGGACTAGAGGATCAGAATCCAACGCTTTGAGTACAAACAGTCTCTCTAGAGTTAGATTCAAGAACTCCTCCTAGTTTGCAGGTTCCCAAAGATATTGATCGTAATGCTGATATTGAACAGATTCAAACCTTTTATCAGCACTTGGTCAATATCGACCTTGTGGCTATGAATGAACTCGTACATCGCCCCCTCAAAAATAGTACAACTTGGCAAAATCATCGAAATGCTAAAAATCTCAAAATTTTTAATAGTAATCTAGTAGGAGATCTGAGTCTAGCAAATCTCTTTCTCATCCCTGGAACTGTTAATACCCAAAAACAAACAAGACAGTATTCTTATACTCTCAGCTATACTGTCCAGCCGAGTCATAGCTTTACTGAAGACTGGAAAATTACCCTCCTTACACAGCCAAATGGACAGACAGTCATTTCTGAGATTATGTGTACGACTACTGGTTGTTCTCGTTCACCGTTCTTTTGGCCACAAAACTATGGTCTCAAGTAGCCTGTCGGTGGAAGGACTCTCCAAAAAACAATCAGATTTTTTTTATCTTGTAGGGGATGATGCAAATTTTTATGGATGAGGCAGGGAGAGGACCTTTGGCTTGACCGCTCTTTGTCTGACTGGTATATATCAAAGAGGAACTGGATTTTTCTAAGCAGTATCCTCTTTTTCAGGATAGTAAAAAACTCTCAGCACGCCAAAGAGAACTTGCATATGAGCAGATTCAAGCTCTGGCAAAAAAAGATCAAATTCTGATTTCCACGCAAGCAGTTGGTGCAGAGACTATTGATCGTTATGGTGTAACGAGAGCAATCAATCTTGCTATTTCCAAGGGTTTATGTACGATGCTTGCTCAGGTTTTGCAAACTCTACTTCCAAAAGAGCTAAGTTATCAGCTCCTTTTGACCTTGATTGAGCAGTATAGGGAGAGCAGTGCAAGTGACCTTGAGTTGGTTCTCGATGGAAAACACGATTTTGGGCTGGGCAAGGAGCTAGCTATTAGGACAACTCCGAAGGTGCATTGAGATGCTCAGTACTCTGAAATCGCTATGGCATCAATTCTTGCCAAGCTAGAGAGGGATAGATGGATGGAGAACTTAGATCATCAGTATCCTGGGTATGGCTTTGCTAAGCATAAGGGCTATGGTACGAAGGCACACTATGAGCAGATCGAGCAGCTAGGAATCTCTCCTGAACATAGAAAACTGTTTTTAAAAAAGATGATCCCCGATTGGCAGATCATCTCCTTTGATATGAAGAATCCTTTTCCTAGAGATTAAAGAGCATTGCTGCTTCTTGCAAATCCTGAGTACTTAACTCTTGAGCACTTGAACGATGATTTGATTGACTAGAGGTGATCTTATCAGATGGAGAGGTAGTATTGATTTGTGGATTGCTTGGAATGATAATGACCTCTTTATCATCAATACGAGGCTTATCTTCTAGTATAACATCTTTTTTGAGCTGTGTTGTAGTATCCTTGGTTGCCGTAGTCTCTCAAAGAGTGATGATAGCTTGCTCTGTAGGGAGTTCATTGATCACACTCATTTCACGAGAAGCAAAAGGATCATCTTCTAAGATCAGTTTTTGATCTTTTTGTCCATTGTGATCAGAGAGGATGAGTGTAGGATCATCGTTGATTTCAGGGGATGCAGACTCGCTCTCGCTATGGCTAATATCAGCATACTCAGAGGTCTCAGTTGAGCTAGACTCTGAAGCAAAAAACTGTGCAAATCGAGAAAATTGTGTTTGTGCTGTGGAATTATCCTCATGTGTGGAGGCTATAGTATCTGATAGCTGAGGAGTGGTCTCATCTGTGATCCAAGTGCTAAGCTGTTGCCAACTGGAAGAGAGGTGATGATGGATTTGAGTTTGGAACTGCTGAGCATTCTGTGGGTTGATCCCCTTATAGATTAGGAAGACAATGCCTAAAAAGAGGAGAATCAATACCAATCTGCCAAGGTATCTTCTCATTTTCCATAAAAGAAAGATGATTAAGGCGATGATCAAAGTCAAAAACAAGATTTTGAGAAGCATATTGTAGCATATAAAGGATAAAAAATTTCGTTCCCATTATATCCAAAAAAAACCATAAGTCAATAAAAATATTCCAAGCAAGCATTTTAAATTGAAAAAAAAGCCTGATTCTCTACAATGGGAAAAAATT